>JAYUSV010000326.1:0-16866 GCA_043755495.1 Synechococcales cyanobacterium | reverse complement strand
CAGGGCACTACGCTGCTGAGTAATACTGTGACTGAGGTATTGCAGGTAATTCCTCAATGGCAGCGGACTCAACCTATTTTACAATCGGTGCCAGAAATTGATTTGACTAAGGCCGATCCGGGCAGATTAACTGGTCGGATTTCGATCGATCATGTCACTTTCCGCTATCAGCTCGATGCGCCATTAATCTTAGACAATATCAGTATCCACGCTGCACCGGGCGAATTTATTGCCCTCGTAGGGGCTTCTGGCAGTGGCAAATCTACCATTCTACGTTTACTGTTAGGATTCGAGACTCCCCAAACCGGTGCAGTTTTTTACGATGGCCAGGATTTAGCTGGCCTAGATGTAGATGCAGTGCGGCGACAGTTTGGGGTGGTGCTACAAAACGGCCAACTCACCGCTGCTTCAATTTTTGAAAATATCACTGGTAGCGGCTTAACTACTCTCGATGAAGCCTGGGCCGCAGCGCGTATGGCCGGATTGGCCGCAGATATTGAGAATATGCCAATGCAGATGCATACAATGGTCAGCGAAGGCGGCGGCAATATCTCTGGTGGTCAACGCCAGCGACTATTAATTGCCCGAGCGCTGGTACACAAGCCGCGCATTTTGCTATTCGATGAGGCCACCAGTGCCTTGGATAACACTACTCAGGCAATTGTCAGTAAGAGTTTAGAGCAATTACAAGTAACCCGAGTAGTAATTGCTCATCGCTTGAGTACTATTCAAAATGCCGATCGAATTTATGTGCTGCAGAGCGGTCGCATTATTCAACAGGGCAAATTTAACGAGTTAGCCACTGACAATAGTGGCCTCTTCGCCCGCTTGATGGCCAGACAAATGACTTAGTGATTTTGGGAACGGTTCGGTGATCACGCTCTGGAATTATGAGGGTTGGCTTAACCTCTCGTTACAATAAATAAACCGCTAACAACAACTGCGGCGCTTAGATTCCCAGAGGCTATGGCTATGACCGGCAACAATAATATTCGCATTGGTACGTTATTTGGCATTCCTTTCTTTGTTAATCCCTCTTGGTTCCTGATTCTGGGCTTGGTAACTTGGACTTATGGTAATGATCTCGCACAAGACTTCCCGAATTTATTGCCCGGTGTACCGTTAGTTTTAGGGTTAGTAACTGGATTGTTATTGTTTTCCTCCGTGGTAGCCCACGAATTGGGACATAGTTGGGTAGCAATTAAACAGGGCATTCCGGTTCGATCGATCACCCTCTTCTTGTTCGGTGGTGTCGCCAGCATCGAACAAGAACCCACCACTCCAGGAAATGCTTTTTGGGTATCGATCGCTGGCCCATTGGTGAGCTTTCTGCTCTCTGGTCTGTTGATTATTTTCAATAGCTTTGTGGCTTTACCCGCACCACTAATGGCCATCTTTTCGATGTTGGCAATTATTAATTTCTCGTTGGGTTTGTTTAACCTCATCCCTGGCCTGCCTTTGGATGGTGGCAATATTTTGAAGGCGATCGTTTGGAAAATTACCGGGAACCCCTATCAAGGCGTAAAAATCGCAAGCTGGACTGGGCAAGCCTTTGGTGCTTTAGCAATTCTCTCTGGAGTCCTGCCCTTAGTATTAACTGGCAGTCCTGATCGTTTTTGGAATATTTTAGTCGGTTGGTTTTTGATTCAAAATGCTAGAGGGTCTGGGCAGTTTGCTCGGGTACAGTCGCGCTTAGATGGCTTGGTAGTAGCTGATGCGCTGAGTAGCAACAGCCCGATCATCTCGGCTGACGCTTCGCTGCGCGATTTCGTCGATTTACGCACTTTGAATCAGGGCAATTGGCGCAAGTTTTTGGTGGCTGATGCGGCTGGTAAATTAGTGGGTGAAATTACGGTCGATGTGTTGCAGGGTATTTCTAGTGAGCTGTGGTCTAGTAAAAAGGTGGGAGCGGTGATGGAGCCGATCGAACCAACTACTACTATTGAGGCTGGTAGTTCCTTGATGGCGGCGATCGAGCAGCTAGAAAAAAATCAGTTGTCGGCGTTGACGGTGATTCAATCTGATGGTTTATTGGTGGGCTTAGTAGAAAAAGTATCAATTATTGACCTTATTCAGCAGCGCTCTAATGTCATCTCAGCTTAAGCCTCATCTTTGGTGTAGATTTCCCTGACAACTTGAGGTTGTTGGGGGTTTAATAATTGGGGATAATGTTTTTATATCTCACCTCCAGCATCTATGAAACTCAAACACCCTATTAATCTGCACAAAGGTCTGACTACTCCAGCAGTCTTGGCTATGATGGTGGCTTACGGCAACTTTGGCTATGCTGCTTGGGTCTATCTGGCTTTGCATGGAACTTACGGATTGATGTGGTTAGTGAAAGATGTGGTGTTCCCCGATCAGCAGTGGGAAAATGAACAGATTTTATAGTTCCATTCAATGAATATCGCTCTATTCCATGATCAATCGCACATTCAACCAGCGGCTTAGCTCTTTACCTAACCACTTGGCCTCATCTTTAGAAAGCCGATGCTCGGCTGCAAAAAGATTCACCGTACCACCATCTATTTCTAAAACCAAAAAGCAAGGCGATTTCCCTAGATCTACGCCATCAATATATTTATAATCAGTAACTACCACCCGGCTAATATCTTTTACCTTGATGCGGCGAAAAGTACCCCAGTCAAATCTCATAAACTGGGTACTCATAGCCAAATGAGTATTATTGATTGAAACCGAAGTATCCGAAAAAACCTGCTTACACATTTCGGCAGAGTTCTTAAAAGCAGCCCCTACCACCCACAAAGTTAATGGAATTACAAACAGTAATACAACCGACCAACCAGCAATTAGTCCTTTTGCTTCATCACCGTTACTCAGTAAACGATTGATATTGATGCCCACCCAAAAATTGAAACCGACTAAAAATAGCGCGATTGCATTTACTACCATGGTCAAAGCCACCTGATGAACTGCTTCTCTACTGAGTTGCCGTTTACAGGGGACCACAACATCTAGCTGCTCACCGCTCTTCCGAAGTTTTATTTTAGTCTTGGGTGGTTTAGCCATGGGTCTAAAGAGTTTTTTGAAGTTGATTAGCTAAAGGAGCATGGGGATCGATCGATAGTCCGGGCAATCTAGAACTACTTTCGCCCCACATTACATAGCGACTATCGGGTGGCAAAGCATCCAAACCTTGGCTATCGCTGGTAATCCACAATAATGGATCGGTAGGAGGCGCAGCGCCACTGGCTCCAATTTCAATTTCGGCTAGTGCTTGCAACACCGCATGTTGACTTTGCAAAGAACCATGTTGGGAAGTCCAAAAATTAACGGTGAGCTGTTGAGCAGTAGCATAAAAATACAGCGAAGCTGCGGCTACCACGGCTTGTTCAAAAGGTAGTTCTGTCCAAGGAGCAGCGGCATTCAAACAAATAGTTACGACTGGTGCCGTATGCACAGCTTCTAATTCACGCACCCGAAATTCACCGTACCGAGCACTGGATCGCCAGTGAATTAGACGGAGTGGATCGCCCATGCGGTAAGGTCGCAAACTGCGTGTAGTGCCATAAGTAGATAACTGCGCCCGCTGCATCGACTCACTGGGATCGATCGAGTTGGGGCTAGCAAAATTATCGACCACCGGGCATTGAGCTAAGCGCAAATGCTGCGGGTAAACCCACACCTGCGCTGGAGCGCGGCGACCTCGCCGACACCAAAATAATCCTAATGGTTGACCACTCCGTAGTTCTACTCGATCCCAACGATAGACTCCCCGCCGGTTAGTCAGGCAACGGATTTTGGCAAGGTAAGTACCTTGAGCAGGAACTCGTTCGATCGGCAGTGGGTCAATTTTGCCCAGGGTCAAAGTAGGCGGCAAATGTTCGTAGACCTGAAACATAGTTTGAGTTTGCAGGCTTTTATTATGAATCCGCAGCTCGATCACCAGTTCATCACCAACTGTGACCGGGGCGAGGGGCAAATGCTCAACACTCAGTGCTTGCAGCGATTTTACGGGCAAAATAGCGGCAATGACGGCCAAAACTAGCCCGATTGCGCTCAATACATATAGCCAGCCCGTCATGGTGTTGGTGGCTGCCATAAAAAGGCCGATCGAAATAGCCAAAACTACCCAGCCTGCATAGGCCGGGGCAATCCAGCGTTGCTCAAGGGTGTTTTTCCACTGTTCATTCACAAGTTTTTTCTAGCCCGGTTTTAGGATGCTTAGTTTTTAGAGTACCCAGGCGACTGCCACATCTTTCACCGAATTGACTCTCGCAATTATCTAAGTAATTGCTCGGAAAGCGGTAGATCTGGATCGAGTTTTGGGGAAACTAAAAATGCTAACTTTTTCCATTTTGATCTCATCGCGCCGGTACCACCGGTAGCCCCCAACATGTCTGTATATCCCATTGTTAAACTGCCCCGTCATGTTAAAAAAGCATATCAAGCAGATCTGGCGCTGCCTGTTTTTGAGTCGCAGCCTTTGTTACAAAACCCTGGCCAATCACCAGTCCGTTTTAACTTTTGGGCTTTGGGTATAGAGGCTTTTGTGGTGGTGATAGTGGGGGCGATCGCTAACTACTGGATAGGTTTATTGGTAGGGAGTGCAACGCTGGTTAGTGGAGTGCTATTTATACTGGCACATGCGGGAGGAATGCAGGCTAGTTACAAAAGCCGTTGGTACGAGTACCATCAACAAATGGATCGGTTTCGACGACAGCAGTGGGAAACTGATTTCGATCGAACTCGCAGTGAAAGGCTACAAACAGAGGAAGGACTATCTAGTTATCGTCGGCAGCGGGTAGCCGAGATTTTAGCCAGAACTATGACTCCCCGCCTGAAGGAGGAAGAATTAGCGAGTTTGCCCACAGCATTTACAACTACTTTGTCTCGTTGGTTTCCTGATAAAATTTATGGTGGTATTGGTTCTGGACTAATGCTAATTGATGAACATTCCCGACTGCATATAAGTATTTTGATCGATGCTGTACCGCAAAGAGTAGCGGGGGTAGCAGCAGGAAGTTTTATGGAAGATGATCACTATCTCAATCAGGGCTGGGTGGTGGTGCGTTTTAGTGTTGACCAAGTGCGGAATACACCAGATAGCTGCTGTAAAGCTCTGGCCGAAATTGGTGCAGAGTTGCTGCAAAATCCAGCTTGGTTAGAGCCTTTTGCTGATGTTTACGATCTCTGGCAAGTCCCTGAAACTGCCTTTAATCAACAGGTTGCCTAGATCTTCGTGGCTGTTGATTGAGTCAAAGGATCTCCATCTGATTTCAATGGTTATCGATCGAAAAGATATTGTGGCTGGTTACTGTCTTTGAGACAAATGATTTTCGGAAGGAACAATCATGGTACCAATGCCACTATCGGTGAAAATTTCGAGCAGCAGGGAATGAGCCACTCGACCATCGATAATATGAGTCGCTTTAACGCCCTGTGCCAAGCTGCGAATACAACAGTTTAACTTGGGGATCATGCCGCCACTGACAACGCCTTCGGTTACTAACTGGCGAGCTTTGTTGATATCTAGTTGTTTAATTAAACTCGTGGGGTCTTTAAAGTCCCGCATTAAGCCGGGTGTATCGGTCAGCAAAATCAGCTTCTCGGCACCCAAGGCAGCAGCAATTTCTCCGGCTACAGTGTCAGCATTGATGTTATAAGATTGGCCGCTCTGATCGGCAGCGACGCTAGAAATTACTGGGATATAGCCACCGCCTACCAACAGTTCTAAGACTTTGACATTTACACCACTAACTTCGCCGACAAAACCAATATCGGTACGGCCTTCGGGTCTGGCCGTTATTAAATTGGCATCTTTGCCACACATCCCGATCGCCGATCCACCAGATTGATTAATGAGTGAGACAATTTCTTTATTTACTTTGCCCACCAGCACCATTTCTACCACTTCCATAGTGGCGGCATCTGTGACCCGCAGGCCATCCTTAAACTGGGGTTCAATATTCAGTTTATCGAGCCAGCTATTAATTTCTGGGCCGCCACCATGGACAATAATTGGCCGAATGCCAATGCAGGCCATAAAAATAATGTCCCGCACCACCCGATCTTTTAGCTTGCTATCTTTCATGGCCGCACCGCCATACTTGACTACTACCGTGCGGCCAGCAAAGCGCTGCATATAGGGTAAAGCTTCGCTGAGCACCTGCACTCGATCGTGGACGCTGAGGGTGGAGCTAAGCAGTGTTGTTGCGACGATAGATTCGTTGGCCATGAAAGTTTTATGGAGGGTAAAGGGACGCTGGTTAATCGGGAGGCTCTGTAGATTTTAATATTGTTGGGATCATTTGTAAGATCTCGGCGACTATGTCTGCCGGTGGTCTTTCTTGAGCGATCGAAATCCTCAGATCAGCCTCACCATAGCGCGATCGACGGCTCTCTAGAATTTCATGCAGTTTAGCTTGGGGGTTAGAGTCTAACAGCAATGGCCGAGTAGTATCGCCCACCAGCCGCTGCCACAAAACATTTTCGGCTACGTCTAGCCACACCACCACGCCCTGACGCAGATAGCCCCAATTAGGTTGCTTGATTACAATGCCACCGCCGGTAGATACGACTAGTTTGGTGTAGGCCGAGACTTCTGAAAGGACTTGAGATTCGATCGATCTAAATTCTGCTTCACCCACCGCCACAAAGATTTCACTGACGGATTGTTTCGTGAGGCGTTCGATCGAGGTATCGGTATCTAAAAAGCCATAGCCGATCTGCTGGGCTAAGACCTGGCCAATGGTAGATTTACCACTGCCCATCATGCCGATCAGATAAATATTCAGGTTTTGCAGTCTGGCAATGGGTGATTGGTCGGTCATAAATTGCTCCTAGTCTTCGTCATCAAAGTCAAATCCCCAGTCCTGATTATCGGGCTTGAGGGTACTTTCTACTTGGGGGCGGGCTGCCGGTTTTGGGGCATCTTGTGGCGGAGTGATCACGCGATAGTTGGCATCCCGAACCATGTTTGGCTCTGGTTCTGGATTTTCTTTAGGACGAGAATAGTTATCAAATCGGTCACGCAGTTTATCAATTGGTGAAGGTGAATCGGATTTTTCCTGGTCGTCTTCTTTGGCAAACTGTTGGGAAGGCCGATAATTATAATCTGGTGGTTCTAACTGTTCTAGTTGCTCTTCGAGGTCTAAATTTTCTAGCTTTCTGGCAACTTTTGCTTTCTTGGCAATGCTGCGCGCTCTGCTAGCCACATAGCTCCATAGGGCAACCCGCACCCCTAAGCCAGCAACAAAGCCACTGCCTACTGCGGCCAAACCCAAAAACCCTAAAGAAATCGGCACGGTCTGCCAACCCAAAAATACTAGACGTAATGCGGGCAAAGGATTAGAGAATGCCGTAAGCACCAGGGCGATCGCTAAAAAGATGACCGCCATCAGCCGAATAAGAGAGATGATCATCAGAATCAAAGGGGCGATGGAGCGCCTATAAATTATAGGTCGCTGGGAGTCTCTTTCCAGCGCTTTAATGGCACACAGTCAATGCCCACTTGATCAAGGGTACGAGCAACCACAAAATCTACTAAGTCTTCGATCGACTGCGGCTTGTGATACCACGCCGGAATCGCTGGCACAATCCGCGCTCCTGCTTCTGCCAGGGTGGTGAGGTTCTTGAGGTGGATCAAACTAAAAGGAGTCTCACGGGGCACAATGACTAGTTTACGGCCTTCTTTGAGCTGAACATCAGCGGCGCGTTCTAGTAAATCTCCGCTGAGGCCATTGGCGATTTTACCCACGGTGCTCATGCTGCAAGGAATAATTACCATCCCAGAGGTACGAAAGGAGCCGCTGGCAATGTTGGCTCCTACGTCACCTGATCGATGGCAGCGCAGTTTCCCCCCGCTGGGCACTCCGGCTTGCTCGCGCCAAAATTCGGCTTGGAGATCGGGTTCGATCGGCATTTTGATGTCGTCTTCTTCTTGCCAAACCAGGTGGGCAGATTTAGAGGCCACTAGCTCTACTTGATAGTCGGCTTTCAGGAGGTGGTGGATCGATCGAACGGCATAAATTAGCCCGGAGGCTCCGGTTACGCCCAAAATTAGCGGCAGGGTCATGGTGTAAAGAAATGTATCTTTTCCACCATAGCGCTTGTTTGGGCTTTTTGCTGTGGGAGCTAAATGGGCGTAAAGAAAAGAATTTCAGGTTTTTTGTTGCATCGATCGGGCTAAGCATGTTATAAAGTTCATCTGTGCAAAAAATAGCATTTGTAGAGAACAGGGGTCGTTAACTCAACGGTAGAGTACTCGGCTTTTAACTGATTAGTTCTGGGTTCGAATCCCAGACGACCCATTTTTCCAGAGCCTCAAGGTTTTAACCTTGGGGCTTTGTCAACTTAAAATAAAAAAGACCATGATCACGGCTGCTAAAATGATTCGGTACAGACCTGCCTGGAAGTTACCAACATCATGAGTAGACCGATCGGAATCGACTTATTTGCTGGAGCTGGGGGCATGTCTTTGGGGTTTGAGCAGGCCGGGTTTGATATCGCTGCGGCGGTAGAAATTGATCCAATTCACTGTGCAACCCACGAATACAACTTTCCTCACACCAAAACCATCTGCGCCAGTGTGATCGATCTGACTGGTGCGGAAATACGCCGTCGATCGAAGCTGGGCAATCAAGATATTGATGTGGTTTTTGGTGGTGCGCCCTGCCAAGGCTTTTCGCTGATGGGCAAAAGAGCCTTTGACGATCCCAGAAATCATTTGGTGTTCCACTATGTGCGCATTGTGCAAGAGTTAAGACCCAAATACTGTGTCTTTGAAAACGTCAAAGGTCTTACCCTGGGTCAACATGCCCAGTTTCTAGAGGAATTGATCGTAGCTTTAGATGATGCTGGCTATGACATGCTCACTCCTTACCAAGTACTGAATGCCGCCAATTATGGCGTGCCCCAGGATCGCCGCCGGTTATTTTTAGTGGGGACGCGCAAGGGATTGAAGTTACCTAAGTATCCAGAAGTAAATCCTCACAAAACTACGGTCTGGGAGGCGATCGGTGATTTACCTAATGCCAATGATTTTGCTGCCCTGAGCCACACTGATTCTGTTCCAGCAGAATGGACAACTACCAGCTCTTACGGTAAAAGACTGCGTGGTTTTGAAATAGATCCTAATAATTATGGCTACCAGCGCAAATTCGACCCAAATTTACTAACCTGTAGCCCCCTCACCGAACATACTCAATTATCTCAAGACCGGTTTGCCGCTATCCTCCCGGGTAAAACTGAGACAGTCAGCCGTTTTCGGAAACTAGAACCCAATGGTCTTTGCAATACTCTGCGAGCAGGAACAGATAGCGCCCGAGGAGCGCATACTTCACCTCGTCCTATTCATCCAGTTTTTCCTCGGGTGATCACGGTGAGAGAAGCGGCCAGATTACATTCCTATCCAGACTGGTTCCGCCTCCATGCGACGAAATGGCATGGCTGTCGCCAAATTGGGAATAGTGTACCGCCATTATTGGCGAGAGCTATTGCCAGCGAAATTATTCAGGCTCAGGGCATTAAGCCCAGTAAGCCCAAGAAAATATTGATTCCTGGCGAAGAGAGTCTTTTATCTTTTGACATGAGTAGAGCATCTGAATACTTTAAGGTGCCCCGCGATACTATCGCCCAGCGATCACGTAAAACCTCTGAGCCAAAAATGAGCATGGAGGAAAAAGTTTATGCCTAAGTCGCGAAAGCTCAAAATAATATTCTGCCACCATAGTCGAAGAACTCTAATTTTAGTCCGTTAAACAAGCTGGATCGAAAGGATACTCTCCATTTAGCCAATCAATCAGTTCTTGACTTTGAGCTGTTTGGAAATTGGTGTATCGATCGATTAACCCCTCTCTTCTTGCCAAGCTCAACAAATCTAACCCCTCATCCTGAAGCAAAGCCACATCTTCAACCAAATATTCAGCAAAGACTTCACCACATAGGTCTCGTGCCGCTGAATACAAGGGAATTTCGGCGGTCAAAGCCCTCAACGGAATCTGGGACAAATAGGCTTGATTCATCGGATTAATCGCCTGTCCCGCAGTCCAAGTAGCCATGTGTTCGGCAGATTCACCAAATGGTCGCAGATTTAAAAACTTACAGAGATTTTTACCATCATTCACTGGGTAATTGTCCCAAATGTAGGGCTTACGCCCAAGTTGGGCAGTGATCGTTTGCAAGTGCTCGATCGAATAGTGCCGTGAGCAAACATTTTCTCCTGTCCAAAAAACCTGCGCGGCTGGATCTAACAGTTGACCGAGATTTTCTAAGTAATTGGAGGGTCGATCGCCAAACACTCTATCTAAAACTGGATCAGTAGAGTAGTAGGTGGGGCACATAATAAAGGAGCTAGCGGTGCTTTGCTCCATAATTCGATGAGTCACATCGGCTTGAACTTGAGCAATGTTTGCATCGTCACCGCGCATATCGTCAAATAGAATAGCTAGGATATTTGGTTGGAGTTCGTTGATCGATCGAATTTTGGCATTCAGCGCAGCGATAGTATCGTCATTAAAGTTGCGATGAATTTCAAAAGGGGTAATGCCAATACCCCAGGCTACTTGAGCCTGCTGATAAACTTGGCCGAGCTGGTGCAGATTTTGATAGTCTTCTGCTGGCCAAGGCTCTGCCCATAGACGACGCAGATATCGATCGGCTTTGGGAGCATAAATGTAATACTGATAATTATTGTGCTTCAGAAAGTTGGCATAGTCTTGGCGAGTTTGCCAACTCCAGGGTCTACCAAAGAAACCTTCTATGACGCCTCGACTGAAATGCTGTTCATGATATTTGGCACCGGAATTTTTCATGATCTTTGGGACGGTTTTTTGGCGGTGGTTGACTTATGGGCTTTGTACTTCATGCAAGTTTGTGGATAAACCTGCCGCTACGTGGATCTCACTATCGATATTAATTTTATTGTTAATTTAGCTGATATTTTTGTCGATTATATCAAAGACCTCAGCATTAGGATCGGCTTGTGACCATTTGGAAACCTCTGCTTGACTTCTTTTTGAAACCCAACTGTCCACTGTGCGATCGACCAACCCCGACTATTCTCTGCGTTTACTGCGATCGACAGCTCCAGTCCGAACAACTTAGCGATCCGCTGCAAAATATCACACCATTCATCCTCGCCTGGGGTAACTACAGCGGCACCCTCAAAAGAGCAATCGCCCAATGCAAATATCACAATCAGCCCCGACTCGCTTACCATCTTGGTGAACTCCTCGGAAAAACTTGGCTAGCGAACCTCCCTGATAATTCACAAGTCCTGGCGATCCCCATTCCTTTGCATCCTGATAAACAGCGCCAGCGCGGCTTCAACCAGGCAGAATTAATTGCTAAAGGGTTCTGCCAACAAACCGGGATCAAATTAAATCAATCACTGCTCAGAGTTAAATCCACTGAGGCTCAATTTCAACTTAATCCTACTGATCGCCAACAAAACCTGAACAATGCCTTTGCACTTAAACCAGGTCATAAATTACAGGGTCGATCGATCATACTCATAGACGATATTTACACCACCGGAGCCACAATCAGCGCTGCCAGCCAACCATTACAAAATACCAGCACAAGCATAGTGGGGATCGCCGTATCTGCGATCGCCCGTCTGAATTAAATTTTCGCAAAATTAAAATAAATCTATCTTTTTTGTGATCATTGATACAGTCATCGAGAAATAAGGAAATTAACGTAAGGAGTATATTAATTCCGGATATCTTTCTGCCCATATTGAAGATATTCTTGGTGAACGTAAGGAGATCTTCCTGTTTGAAGACTACCAGTAGCATATTTGAACTCATGCAGCCTATCCGTAATTATCTAGACAGTGTTGAAATCAATAACCCTGAGTTAGCTCGTTGGATTTGTCAGGTCGTACCAGCACAATGTCCCTTTGCCCGCGATGTGACATTCTTCGGCCATCATCTATTTCATATTCCTCCGCTCTGCAAACTCAACCCATTTTACGAAGAAATTGTTGGATTGCGCTGGCGGGCTCTCTGCTACCTGGCAGATGAGTGCAGTGAGTTTATTACTTGAGGACTGGTAGGATGAGATTGCTTCTAATCGACCTACCCTATGCCTGGACAGTTTGTAATCAATTTAGCTACCGGCTCTCTTAGCTTTAGCTTTACCCTCTCAGCAGCTCAAGATCTGAAAAAAGCGATCGAGGAGCTGCTGCTGCATTTAAAAACCAAAGAACCGGGGAAGACCAAGCCCCATGCCCCCACGGAGTATCAGTTTACTGGGGACGTTTTTTTTGAGGTGTTTTGCAACCCCAATATTTGGCCGAATCCTTTTGCTGCCAAAGTATTGGTGACTTTGCGAGACGACCGGATTCGAGTCAGTACCGAAACAGAGCTGACGGCGATGATTGCCGATTTAGACATGTACATTGAGCAACAGAGCTAGGCTGGAGACTTTGTGAGAATCACAACTCTGATGATCGAGCACCTCGATGCAATGGTGGCCATCGACCAAATTTGCTTTGGCCAGCATTGGTCGATCGATGCCTATCGACGGGAACTAAACAGCTCTAACAGTCATTTCATTGGTTGGTTTGCCGGAGATTTATTGGTGGGCATAGGCTGCTTCTGGGCGATTGTCGATGAGGCTCACATTACCTTGTTGGCTGTCCATCCAGACTATCGGCGGCAAGGAGGTGGCCAGAAAATTTTGCGTGCTCTACTGGAACAAGCGGTAAAAATTGAGATGCGCCATAGCACTCTAGAAGTGCGCGGCTCCAACACTGTAGCGATTCAGCTCTACGAAAAAATGGGTTTTGAGAATCTGGGCTGGCGTACTAAGTACTACCAAAATCCTGAAGAAGATGCGGTGGTGATGTGGTTGACTGGTCTTCAGCACCCAGATTTTTGGCTGAAAATTGGCTAAAAGATTGAGAAGTAGGTATGAGTCAAAAAAAAAGACCTCATCCGTAATGATGAGGTCTTTTCTAGTTTTTCTTAAACGATCGCCAGTACTTCGCCTTTGAGCATCCGTTTCACGGCTTCTAACAGTGCGTCTTCTAAGTAAGGCTTAATAAAGTAGCCACTAGCCCCTAACTGCGAAGCAATTTGCCGATGTCGATCGGAGCCGCGAGAAGTCAGCATCGCCATTGGGATCTGACGGATTACTTCATCGGCTTGTACCTTAGACAGCAACTCTAAGCCGTCCATCCGAGGCATTTCGATGTCGCAGAAGATAATGTCGCAAGGCAGACCAGCCCGCAGTTTGTCCCAAGCCTCTTGACCGTCGCGGGCTTGTTCCACCCGGTAGCCCGCCTTAGTGAACGTGAGAGAAAGGAGCTGACGTACTGTAATAGAGTCATCTACTACTAATACCATCGGTTCTCTTTGTGCCGCTTGGTCTTCGGGGATATCGCCCATTGACCAGGTTCGATTGACATTTTTCTCTAGCTTGCCAGAAGCTAGGTCTACTAGTTCCAACACATCGGCGATCGGGATAATCCGGCCATCACCTAACACTGTCGCTCCAGCGATCCCTAATGGTTTAGGAGCGGGGCCTTGAAGAGGCTTAATTACGATTTCTTGCTCACCCAGCACTCGATCGACTTCGACTGCGACCAAATCACTGCCACTGCGCAGAACGATGATGGATACAGTTTGTTCTGCATCTTCGTGACCAGCACCATAATAGTTCACCCGTTTCATGGGGCGATTGAAAGCCAACAAGTCTGACAGCGGACGGAAGGGCATTTGCTGATCGCGCCAGGGGAAGAATTTCTGACCCTCAGCATTTTCGATAATACTGTAAGGCTTCACCGAAAGGCTGTCTTCGATGCCATCCATCGGAAAAGCAATTCCCACATCTTTGTTGGAAGCCATCAGAGCTTTGGTGATACTGAGAGCCAGAGGCAGACGAATGGTAAAAATGGTGCCTTTGCCCAGCTTCGATTCGGTGGTGATAGTACCACGAATTTCTTGCAAGCTGCTCTGTACCACATCCATCCCCACACCCCGACCGGCCAATTCATCGGCTTGGTCTTTGGTAGAGAAGCTGGGTAAGAAGAGTAATTCATAAACTTCTTGCTGGGTCATAGTTACGGCCCGAGCTGGAGTGATAATGCCTTTTTCGATCGCCTTTTTCTTGACTAGCTCCACATCAATACCGGCACCATCATCTTTCACCGAGATAATTGTTTGAGTACCTTGGTGAGTGGCGTTAATAGTAATTACCCCTTCGGCTGGCTTGCCCATCGCCAAACGTTTTGCAGGGGATTCGATACCATGAGCGATAGCGTTGTTCACCATGTGAATTAACGGATCGTTTAGGTTCTCCAGAATCACTTTGTCAATTAAAGTATCACTACCTTCTACGCGCAGATCTACTTCCTTGCCATATTTCAGTCCATTATCACGCACCCCCCGCTGTAGTCGATCGGAGGTTTGAGAAAATGGCAACATTCTGCTCTTGTTCAAATCTTCTTGGAGCTGGCTAGTGATTTGACGTAAGCTGCGAGTAACTTCGGTACTGCTATCTACCACAAATTCGATATCTGAAGTAGACTCTCTAATTCGCACAGTCAGCTCAATCATCTGTTGAGAGATTAAGTGGACAGGAGTAAATTTATCCATTTCTAATGGATCATATTCGGTATCGCCACTATTATTGCTCCCAGGAATCATCGATTTAGCTTGCTGGTTTTGCTGACGACTGGCCAGCAGCGAGCTTTCTAGCAAGGATTTTTCATATAAATCCTGCATCGATTTGCCCACTTCATTAAGCTTTTGCACTTCTAACAACAGTTTGTCGATAAACTGCCGCATCCGGTTTTGGTCTTGCTCTAGGGTGTTACGGTTGACAACCAATTCTCCAGTCAGGTTATTGAGGTTGTTCAGATTTTTCACCGACACCCGCATAGTTTGCTCAAAGGTGCGCTGCTTACTCCGAACATTTTTGGCTACTGGAGCAGTAGCCTTGCGCTCTGGGATGGGTTGCAGGGTGTTTGAAATACCGGTGATCGCTGTGACCGGTAGATCCACAGGAGGTATAGTCAAAAAGGCATCTAGATCATCAAAGTTGTCTTTAGCTAGCAATCCATCTAGGTCGGTCAAAGAACTAGTTTCTGCTTCACTGACTGAATCACTATCACCAAATAAATTATCTAAACTATTTAAGTTATAGTCTAGTCCACCTAATTCTAAATCAACCAAGTCACTATTAATATCTAGGCCGAAATTGATATCCAGATCATCTAAATTGCTATCTAGTTCACCCAATTCTAAACCAATCAGGTTAGCATTAATATCTAAATTATATGATTGACATTGATTTGCACTGCTAGAGTTAAAGTCAATACCAATTAATTCCAGAGATGCTAACTCATCTACATTTTTGCCAAATTGGCTTTTGTCAACAGCACCTTGATTATCAAAGCCTAGATCAAATGAGCCAAAGTCCATGCCCTCACTAGCTTCACTGCTATCTGCTAGAGTGCTAGGCTGATTGTCACTGTCGATAAAATTTAGGAAATCTGAATCTGCTGGCTGATTATTTGCTTCTAGTTCAGATTCTAGATCCATGTCTGATAGACTTAAAGAGATTAGATCATCTGGATTATTGTAACTGTATAGCGGTGTTGCAGATAAAATATTTTCTGGTAGAGGATGATTTTGATAATATTTATCATCAAAATCATCCATAAATAGCTCTGAAATTGAGCCAGTTAATTCGGCAGATTGATCGGGAAGGTCTACATCTAAGTCATCTGCTAATTCGACCTCTTCAGTGGCTGCTACATCGCCGAAGCCTGAGCTGCCAGAGTTCCAATCACCGAATTCAAAGTCTTTGTCTAGTAAATCTACTAAGCTGCCCGATGACACCTCCGCATCAGAAATATCTAGCATATTGAGACCAGCTAGAACATCATCTAATTCATAGTTAAGTTCTGCAAGGTCTTCGATCGATTTAAAATCGAGTAAATCTAGATCTTCTAAGCCTAGTTCTTCTTCGGTAGCTGCTCGCTCTGTAGCAAAAGCTGTTCGATCGGGATTAAAGTTAGGCATTGTTACCTCTGCATCAATTGCGGCTGGATCCATCAGAATAGTAGCGCCGTGCTCTACTTCAGCATGAGCTGGTTGGTAATCGGCAGAATTGTTAGAATTGGTAGTGTTATTCACGGTGGTTTTAGCCTCAGTCAAAAAATCATCAAAATTAATTAGGGTTTTAGAATTAACTTTAGAGTTGACTGAGGCTGGCGAAAAATCCTCAATATTCTCCAGGTCTAGTTCCTCTTCCAGGTTGCCATCGGCAATCATTTTCTCTAAATCAGCTAAGTCCACATCGGTGGTTTTAGTGTCTGCTAATAAATCATCAAACATTGCCAGTTCTTTGAGATAGTCGGCGTCGATCGGCTTAAGCTGCGGATAGTCTGGGGGTGAGAAAACAGATGCTTTGACTTCAAATGGTTCGCTGTGTTCATTAATGAGGTCATCTAGTTCATCATGAGATTTACTAACTAAGGGGTCATCATCTAATAATTCATCGATTAAAAATGGGTTACTAAAATCTGAAACTGCTGCCGGTGCTAGTGATGATATGACAGCGGGGGGGAGCACCGCTTCGAAAGGATCTTCTAAATCTAGACCAAATGGTAAATCTGAAAAATCACTGAGGAAGGGGTCGTTGGCAAATGGGTCACTAAAATTGTCATCATGATTGATTTGAGCTAAAGAAAAGGCTGGCAAATCTTCTAGGAAATCATTGGTTAATTTTACCGGGACTTTTTCCATGGCAAATGGTAAATCGGGAGGTGGTGGGCTGGGTTCTTTGTCCTCTACAATCACCTGGTCGGGGATATCGGCCAACAGACCACTCCAGTCGATTACCACAGATGGCCGGATAGGAGGCGGTTTAACAGCGGTATCGGTTACA
>JAYUSV010000325.1:0-5101 GCA_043755495.1 Synechococcales cyanobacterium | reverse complement strand
CGAGCATCTCCAGACCTACCAGTTAAAAACCCAATTATGCTTTTTCGTACCATTGCTCTGCTTTTCCTCGTCATTTTTACTGCCACTGTTGCCATAACTCAAAAATCGCTGGCCTATAGCCCCTTAGATCCACCGCCATTAACATCAGCCGCGATCGCACCGGTCACTGAGCCACTAGTTTCATCTGACTTGGAGCCAGCAGCTTTTCCTGAAATTACCTCAACAGCAAAAAATTCGGCGGTAGATGGGGCAGAACCAGCGCAGTTAGTTGCCCAAACTGGAAATAATTATGCTGGTCGGGCATTGGCTCCTAATGAACGGACTATCATTGAAAACTTTTTGCGATCGAAGAATATCAGCACCACTTCACCCTTCTCACCTCCCGGCAAACCGCGCTTTATTCTCCACGACACTGCCGTAATTTTACCCCCAGCCCGCTTAGAGAGAGAAAAATTTGAAGGCAGAGGCCCATTGGGTTTAGGTGTGAGCATCTATGCGCCTCGGGGCAGCAACGCAATTGTGGCACGCCCCAACTTTTATGAGTTGCGTCGCCCCACTACTACCGAATTTGAAAAAGCCTCAGATGTATTAAATCAAGGTCGGCGGGAAGATCTGTTTCGACGGATTTGGCGATCGACTAATTCTAATGGTCGCAGACAAGGATTAGATCGGGCTTTGAGCAACTTGAGTTTACGGTCTGATGAAATTGCTAAAGAGCAAAAGAAGGCGGCTGATCAGCTCGGTGGTAACAGCAAGATTTTTACTGCTGGGACTTGGACAGTAGAAACAATTTGCAGTATTTATGAAGGCGGCAATAGATCGATCGCGGCTTCTAGTGATTTGGGTACAGCCTGTGGTGCAGCAAAAAACTATTTTAATGTGCGTAATCAGCGAGTTAATAGTTCAGTGCCGATCGAGATTTTACAAGTAGGTGCCAAAAGCGATCGGGGCAACCAAAATAGTTGTACTGGTAGTAATGGTAATTTAATTCCTTTCTCAAATCCACCCTACACCCAGTTGCAATACGACAATGTGGTGATGCAATATTTACGAGCAACTTTTTTAGCTGGCAAGTTTCCTGAAACCACTACTCACTTTGCCCTAGACCATGGATTACCAGATGGTCACTGCGATCCACGTTGCTTTAATGTAAACAAGATGTATAAATCAGTTTCTACTGTAATGGGTCATCCTGAAGGTAGTAAGTATGGTATTAATCCTAGCTATGGAAAATCTTCTGGCTCTAATAATATCTGGTGGGACAATAATTTTTGCCACAGCTCACCGCCTCAGTAAAAAATCATTTCATCATCCAGGCCAAAATTCCCAACAATCGTTCAACGGGCAGCAGGAAATAATCATTTAAATCGATCGTGACTTGTTTGCCTTCTAGCTTCAAAAAAGTCCAGATATTGCCGGTTGTGACGGTGCCATAAATGGTGTTGATCGATTGTGCTCTACCTTCATTAAAGCGCTGGGCTGCTACCATCTCGGCAATGCACTGACCCCAGCTACCTTTGATACTATCCTTTTTGGCCTCAACAATTACCATGATTGGTGCTTCCATTATTAGTTGCTCTGGCGATCGACTTAACAAAAAATCACAGGTGCCATTTAGCCCTGGCCGAATCTGACCTCAATAGCTTGATTGAAACCGTATATTTGTTTCGATCGCCAGCCAATGCCCAAAGGCTACTAGATGCCATGGCCGAAGTGAAATCAGGCAAACTCAAGCTCCAGAGCATTGAAGAATTAAAACAGCCGTAATGACAGAGCCATTTACAGGAGTTGGAAAACCAGCAGCTTTAAAGTACATGGAAGGGAGCTTCTGGTCACGACGGATTGATCTGGATCATCGGTTAATTTACACCATTAACCACGAGCAAATTATCTTTTATGCCTGCCGCTATCATTACGAACAATAAATTGAATGTAGTGCAGAGCAGCATAAATTTCGGCACCATGATCGGGGTTCGGCTTTGCTCACCCCTCGGATTTCTAGCTGACTCCGGCAGGAACTTTGTTGATATCGCTGAGGATTGGGGCTGCGGGGGTGCCTTGTAAGATATTGAGATCGATAACAGCATTGCGCTTCCAGACCGCAAAGATTTTATTGCGGCCGTCATTCCAAGTCTCAGGGTCGATTTGGTAGATTTTATTTTTCTTGCCCTTGCCGCTGGTTTTAATAGATGTCAGCTTGAGTCCAAGCAGACCCAAGAACTTTCCAAAAATTACGATCGAACTATCTTGCTTAGCCGACTTGCCATCCAAAGATAAATTGAGGCCGATCGCTCGTTTAATATGCTGACTACATAGACAAGCCATTCGTTGTAAAGCCGCCAAATCAGGATCTTGCAGCGTAAACTGACGATTAGGATCCAGCAAATCTGGAATACCCAAAGCCACCAAGCCCTGAATTTTTAGCGTGTAGTTATTAATATCTGGTAAGAAAATTTGCTGCTCTGCATTGTTGTTATCAAAAGCTTGAGAGAGCTTATCGTTACTAGCAAACTGCAAATGGTAGCTTAAATAAAAATGAGTCATTAGCTGGCCATAATAGCCCTGCTCATCTTTGAGTTTTAAGTCAGCAGTAACCTTCACCCCATACCGCTGCCTCAGCATATATTTATTAACCTGCTGACGTTCAGCATCAGTCAAAAACCGCTTGCCCGCCAAGAACTGATATTGATCTGATCGAATATCTGGCGCATTGGCCACCGCATTAGCCGCTTGCAATTTTGCCTGCTGCTGAATATTCTTGGTTTGATCCTTGATCAACTGATGCTTTTTAGTCTTGGCACCCACCTGTTGCTGAAGGGCAAAAATTTCGCCCATTAGCTTTTTGGCCTGCTCCTTATCCGTCTTAGCGGCCAACACCAGCGCCTGTCGTAGCTCTACTAGCTTCTCTCTTTCGCTATCACCATCGATATTAATAATTTGGTGACCTTCCAACAACAACCCGGCCCGAATCGACTCCCGATAGAGCGTAATCGAGGCATTAATCCGCGCCGCAAACTTTGACCAAGCTCTCAAGTGGACGGGATCATAGATCAACGGCACATCCACATCAAAAGCTTGACTGGGACACATTAAGGCGTAGCTTTCCTTATAGTTTTCTTGATACCAAAAAGCCAGGGTGCGATAATTGTTACTGCCGCTGCCCAACATCCCTACGCCGCGCTTGGTACACCACAAATAGCGGGGGACATTTGCTCGTACTCGCGCCAATGCCTGTCGTACTTCAGGATCGGGGATGACTCCCTGAAACAAGCCATAAACTCGATCGAAGTGGTCAACATCAATACTCACTCCAGTCCCCAGGGTCGGAGTCACAAACACCGCATCATACTCCGTAGCTCGATCGTTGATCTGGGCAGCAAAATCTACTGCTGGGTGGTCAGGAGTATTAGTGGTTTGGCTACAGATCACCAAAGTTTTGGTGTATTGATTTTCTAAATGCTGAAGCTGATTGCGGATATATTGATCCAAAGTATCCGAGCCATAGCGACCCGATCGGCTATCGGTACTCACATAGCATTTATGACCAGCCAATAAATCTTGCTCCAACTGGCTAATTAAAGCAGTGGGGTTGGGGGTGTCAAAAAAGTTTACTTCCCAACCGGTTTCGGGTTGCCACTCGTTTACCGCCAGCCAAGGCTCAATTTCACAGCTCGCTAGTTTGACTAAGTAATCGATCGAAATATCCGACAAATCGGCATCTTGACCAATCACTAAGCCCCCGGAAGCTACCACCTGAGAAATCAGCCGCTGAAAGGTTTTCAGAATCACTAGCCGCTTACTTTTACAGGTCGAGCTGTTCAGCAAATGCCACAGAGACTGCTCCACTTCATCCAAAATTACAATGCCACCCAACCAATGCTCGGGGTTGAGCTTCCATAAAGAATCTAAACAAAGACCCAAGCTGGCCGCCGAGCTATTACCCAGATCCAAGCTGGAATTGATCCAGTTCACCCCAATCCGCTCACACAGAAAGCGCCCAAGCTGAATGCGGTGGGTCAACAGCAACACTGGCCGATTTTGGGCACGGGCTGCTTCGATCAACGGAATCAACGCGGTGGTTTTGCCAGTGCCCTTCGCCGACTTCACGCCTGCAATACCACTGGCCGGAAAATCTAGCCGCTGAAGATAGCGCTGGTGCAGAGTGACTGCTACTGGATAGGTAAGACGATGATGAGGATGAGTTCTGGCTAAATCTGTCTCTAGATCTAGCGCTGCTGTCGCCAATTTTTCAAACGCAGTAATGCCTTGAGCCACCAAAAAATCATCTACGCCTTTTTCTGGGCCATTGAGACGAATGACTTTTACGGTGCATTGCTGAGCTTGGCAGACTTCCCCCAAATGGGCGATCGCCCGATTCACCGCATCTAGGGTCTTGGGCTTAACTTCGTAATCAAAACAGATAAATATATCGCGCTTCACCTCAGCAAAGACTGCTAGCTCAGCAACTAGCTGCCGATCGATCGTATTCCCCGCCAAATCTTTAGACACCCGGTAGCCGCTGTTAATTCCTGGTAGGCCAATGGCCACATATCCCTGAGAAAGTAGCGCAGCGGTCTTTTTAGCACCCTCACAAATCACAATCGGCAGCTTGTGTTCGATCACCCACTGCCAAAACCCGCTAGCTTCTTGGTTATCGGCAGTAATTCCTTCCGGCAAAATCTGTTTATAGCGCTGGGCTACCTGCTGCCAAGTCACACCATCTACCCGCAAGCAAAACAGCTTAGTAGCCATTTGGGGGGGATGCTCGTACTTGATCTGCTTGTTTTCTTTGCTGCGCTTGGGTTTATTGGGCTTGAAAGTTCCCCATTCCATCGGCTGCCAATCGGCCAAAGGGTCTAACCCCGCACACCACCAGCCCCCTTCCAAGCAGTTGGTGTAGCGGCGTAACCAGCCTGGAGTAACCTGTCCAGCGTTATTTCTGGGCAACTCTGGAGATATAAATAAATAGTCGTAACAAGTCTCACCAGTGATCGATCGAAAGTTCAAGCTGGCTAAACCAGGTGCAATTCCGCTGTCTTTTACTAGTTCAGCATAGTGCAGAGGGTCTAGGGTAGATAGTTCCATGTGCAGCCATTTGTCA
>JAYUSV010000324.1:0-5124 GCA_043755495.1 Synechococcales cyanobacterium | reverse complement strand
ATATTTATGAAAAAGATCGAGGCAATCATTCGCCCTTTTAAACTAGACGAAGTAAAAATCGCATTAGTTAACGCCGGAATTATCGGCATGACCGTCTCAGAAGTCCGAGGCTTCGGCAGACAAAAGGGGCAGACCGAAAGATATCGTGGCTCGGAGTATACCGTTGAGTTTTTACAAAAGCTCAAGGTAGAAATTGTCATCGAAGATGCCCAAGTAGATATGGTAATTGACAAAATCATTGCTGCTGCCCGCACTGGTGAGATTGGCGATGGCAAGATTTTTGTCAGTCCTGTAGAGCAAATCGTGCGTATCCGTACCGGTGAAAAAAATACTGATGCCGTGTAGATAGCAAGTGATACACTCCCGACGCTCACCCGAAGCGGGTAGAGCTGCTGGAATAGCTCAAACTGCCCGTCCTCTGCTTGTAGAGGGCGGTTTTAGTTTGAGGAATTTTTGTCTTTTTTACGAGCCATCTGTTGCAGCTTTTTATTGCTACCTGGCGCTTTTGCTTTATCCCGTAAGCTTGTGACCAAACGGCTCAAACCAGTCCTAAGTCTGGTAGGTGTGCTTTCTTGGAAATCATACTCAGGATTTGGGTTAGTTGAGTCGAGATCCGGCTGTGCTGGAACATTGATTTTTTTAGTAGCCTGCTGCTGGAATTTTTTCCTTCTAGCTCGCTGCTTCATCTCGATCTTGGCTCGCCGCTGCCGATTTTTATTAGGAGAAAACAATCCAGTTAACATCGTCGTGAACTGCACACCAAACTGATTGACCGAATTTTCCTCGAAATCGTAGACTCTAGATAGCTCATGTTGAGTACGGTACACCTTAGTACGCATCAGGCACAGCAGAAAAATCACCCACATTGACTTGTTATGCCAATAGGTAGCTGCTCCGATCGCAATGTATAGATAAGACATATCTAACACCGCATTTTCACGAGATGTGAGGTTTTTGCCATAATGTTTCATGGCAAAAATAAAGGCAATAAAAGCCCCAAAACCAGCAATTCCACTAGAATGCAGATGTGTCAAATAAATATTGTGGGGGTCAACATCTAAAATAATTTCGATGCCATAGCCCCGGCCAATAATAATATTTTTGAGATCTGATAGCCAAATACTCACGGCTGACTCTAAGCGAAATAGTCGATCGTCATTAGAAATTTCGCGCCCTTCTGTCAGGTTGGTATAGATTTCAGACTTGCCCACGAATTCACCGATTTCTGGAGCACCCACAATCAGAAAGAAGACTAAGACGGCGATTACCACCCAAAATCGATAGTCCCGAAAATAGCGGCGAATAAAATAAAACAAGATAGTAACGCTGAGGGCAATCGCGGTAGTCCGAGAAAACATTAAACCTAGGAGCGCTAACATCAAAAGCCCGATGCCAAAAATCCCCATCCGCAGGGGAGCAAAACTAGGTAGTTTCTCGCTACTATACAAACTAAAAATGGTAATCAGTCCATACATAAAACCAAACAGCATAATATTGGGATCAAAATTCAATCCCAGTTCTGCTGGTAGACCAAAAGCCTTGCCCATGTCATTGTAATCGTAGCGGTTGAAAGAAAAATTGTTCAGCAGCGCGATCGAGCAATAAATTCCGGCCAAACATACCGAAGCAATAATTATTGCTCTATTCAAGAATTTTAAATATTTATCTTTGGCGAAAATAATATGCGGCCAAAAAGCATTATTTAAAAAACAAAATAGGGTAAATACTCTAGAAAGGCAATGATCTAAACGCTTCTCGGCAAAAATCGCACTACCCAAGCAGATTGTAAAATATATTACAGCAGCAATCACCAAATAAGGCTCTGTTCTTAGAGTTTGCTGATTGGTTTTTCGATCCTGTCGCCACTGAAAAAACACACAAGCTAGCAGCAGCATGGTGGTCAAAACAGTCAAAATATTGATGCCTTTTTGAAAAAGCGGATCTTCGCCAACTGCTGCTGCACTACTCGAAACTGGTACAGTGACAACATACAGGGTTAGAACTGCAAAAGTGAATTTCTTAAGGCTTTCAATGAATTTTGGCATGTCAAATAATATCGATTTAAGAAGTTACTAATCAGACCGAGTAGCAGAAGAAATCGGGTCAGTGGAGTTACTGATGTACAGTTGATGGCGAATTTTTTCCCAGACTTGCCAAATTTTTAATCTTTCCAACAGTAAGTGAAGAAAGATTCTGACAATTTTTCCGCTCGTTGCCACCCTTGATAGTATCGGGGGATAATTATTGGCTAAACGAGCACGGTGAGCTTCTAAAGTAGCGGCATAATAGTCTCCAGACACCCCAGCCGGAGAGGTTTGGGTAATGGTCTTGCCCAAAAAGACGATCGTAATTAAGGAATAAATCCGCAGGATAAAATCATAGTCTCCAGCAATCAGGTAGGAGGTATCAAATAAACCGTACTGCTCATATATTGTTTTAGTCACAAATAAGCCAGGTTGATGGACAGAAAAATACAGTTTAGATCGTCCTGGTGCCGATCGATCCAAATGCAGCAAACCACTTTTTGTGATCAGTTGGAGGTCTCCGGCAATTGCTAAATCACTTTGTTGAGCTTGCTGATAGGCCGCAGCCACCAGTTCTAAGGTTTGGGGTAAGTAAAAATCCCCAGCGTTCAGAGTGCCAATTATTTTGCCAGTTGCCCGAGCAATGCCTTTATTCATGGCATCATAAATTCCTTGATCGGCCTCGCTTGTCCAAGTAATCCGAGGATCAGAGTGGCGCTTGACCACCTCCAAAAAATTATCGGTAGATTCACCGTCGATAATAATATATTCAAAGTCTTGGCAGGTTTGACCAAGTAAGCTTTGGATGGTTTGCTCTAGCTGCACCGCATTGTTGTGCACCACGGTCACAATGCTAAACAACGGAGAGTTGGCAACGTCTGAAGGAGCTGGGTAATCAGTGAGCAGGGGAAATGGCATAGTCGCAAGTACAGCAAAAGGGCGGTTAACAAATGACCCGCACCTCATTGTAGTAGCGGTTTAGCAGATGTCTATGAGCTATTTTGCGGACTCCTGTCAAGATAAAATTACCCTAAACGGCAATCTTGGGCACGGCAGCTAAAAGCTTACGAGTATATTCTTGCTCTGGCGCAGCATAGATCTGCTCAGCAGAGCCAATTTCCTCGATTTTTCCTTGATTCATCACCATAATTCGATCGCTCATAAACTTCACCACGCTCAAGTCATGAGAAATAAAAATATAGGTGAGATTTAGTTCGGCCTGTAATTCTTTGAGTAGGTTGAGCACCTGTGCCTGGACAGATACGTCTAAAGCTGAAACTGATTCATCACAAATAATGAGGCGCGGGTTGAGGGTCAGAGCACGGGCAATACAGATTCGCTGGCGCTGACCACCCGAAAATTCGTGGGGGTAGCGGTTCATGCCATCGGGCTTAATGCCGACTCTGGTGAGCAAATCAGCGGCAATTTCCCGGCGGGCACTTTTTTTCTGGGCTTTTTCATGGATGAGTAATGGCTCCATTACCGCATCCCCGATCGACATCCGCGGATTGAGCGAACTCAACGGGTTTTGAAACACAATCTGCATGTCTCGACGCAGCTTTTGCAGCACGTTGTTTTTCATGTGCAAAATATTTTGGTTCTCGAATAGTAATTCTCCTGTCATGGGTTTAATTAACCGCAACAAAGTTTTAGCGAGAGTACTTTTTCCACAGCCCGATTCGCCCACTACACCTAAGGTCTCGCCTGCAAATACTTGGAACGAAACATCATTGACCGCCCAGTTGTAGGCCAAGGCTGAACCCAACAGGTTTTTGGTCGGGAAGCCCACCCGTAGATTGTTGACAGTGATTAACGTCTTGGCCTGTTGGTCTACCTGATGTACTTTGCTTCGATCGGTTTCTCGGCCAATTTCTCGATCGTCTAAGCTGTTAGGGTTCTGCGATTTGATGGTTACGCCTCCGACCGATCGACTGACGTTGCCAGTAAATTCTTGAACAGTGGGTAGGTAGGCTGGGGTGCTGTCGATCGAGGGGCGACAGGCCAGTAGACCAATGGTATAAGGGTGCTGGGGGTTATGAAAGATTTCTTTGACGGGCTGGAGTTCTAATATTTCGCCGTTTTGCATTACGGCGACATGATCGGCGACGGCGGAGACTACCGCCAAATCATGAGAGACAAAAATCATCGACATTTGGCGCGTTTCTTTGAGCTGACGCAACAGAGCAAGGATTTCGGCTTGGACAGTCACATCTAAGGCAGTGGTCGGTTCATCGGCAATCAATAGCACCGGGTCACAGCTAATGGCCATGGCGATCGAGACCCGTTGCAGTTGGCCGCCAGAAAGTTGGTGTGGGTAGCGGCTGAGGTAGTCGGCGTGGACTTTTTCGATATAGCTATGGATCGCGGCGGCGCTGGTGTCGCTGGGTTCAGTCTCTAGGTAGCGCTGCCGCAGGATCTCGTCATGGGGTAGAAGCTGGACTTCTTGTAAGCGGGCAATGACTTCAGCAGTTGCCGCGACTGGAGAGATCTTTTTGTGTTGGAGAATGGCTTCGTTGAGCTGAAAGCCGATCGGAAACACCGGGTTAAGAGCACTCATCGGTTCTTGAAAAATCTGGGCAATCTGACTGCCACGATAGGTTTGCATTGCTCGCTCACCTACTGCTCGCAGATCCACCGAGTAGGCGTTGCTGACACCCGTAAACCAAATTTCGCCCCTGACATGACAGTTGGAAGTTCGGGGCAGCAGACCCATAATGGCGAGGGCTGTCACCGATTTACCAGAGCCAGATTCACCCACTAAGCCGAGGGTTTCACCGCGCTGAATATCAAAGGAAATATCGCGCACTGCGGGAATGGCTAGGTCGTCGTTGCCAAATTTCACTAGCAGGTTTCTGACACTGAGTAAGGTCGATCGATCTACAGATTCTGCCATATCTTAATTGAATTAATGGTCATTAATATTATACGGACACAATGCCGATAACCTGATGCTCTTGTTTTTGAATTAAATTGATAGACTAACAACCAATCTACATCTCTCTGTAAGTATTCAGGTGCTAGAAGCTATATTCAGAGAGACTTTCATTTTATCAAATCGGGGTAAAGGATTTTCGATTCGCAATAAGTGACCGTGTTAAGC
>JAYUSV010000323.1:0-5133 GCA_043755495.1 Synechococcales cyanobacterium | reverse complement strand
GATAGCCATCAACATCTGGCATTACTACATCTAAAAAAATCATTTTGTAGGATTTAGCAACAATTAAATCTATCACTGTGCTTGGCTCTGCACACTGATCTACTTCATGACCAAGAGACTTTAGTAGAGAAACTAAATGGTACCGATCAACTGCACTATCATCAATCACTAATACATTCATAATAAACCTTCTGATTTAACCCTGATTAGAAACTTTAGATGGCAATACAATTGGCTGGAGCAATTTACTAATTAATTCTTGTAAAACCCCTTGAAAATTGGTGTTTTCGGCAGTAGAAGTTGGTTTGGATAAAAATTCACACCCACCCCATTGAGCGCGCCACTTGTTGGACAGTCTACTATCACCAGTTAAAATTACCACTGGTAAGTTAACTAGTTCAGGGGTGGCTCGAATTTTTTCCATTAGTTCAAACCCTGAAATTATTGGCATATTCACATCCAAAAATACTATAGATGGCTTAGCTTGCTTGATAGTATTTAAAGCTTTCTCAGCATCGGAACAGGGGAGAAAGGTGTAGCCCAAACTATTTATCCAATGGTTGAATTGTTTCAAAAACAGAGGAGAATCATCGACCACAAATACAGTAGGAGTCTGAGTTGGGGAAGAATTAAATTCTACAATTCCAGCTCGATGCAATTTTAGAAAAGTTTGAGCTACTTCTAAATTGTCTTTACCAGTTGCCTTGGCGATTTCATTAAGGCTGGCTCCAGCAAAAGCAGCAATTTCTGTGCGCTCTTGATCATTTAATTTGGCCAAGCCTTCTGCTTTAATCGTAGGAATTAGCTTCATCGAATAAATTATCTGATTGACTTTCCCCCAAGATTGACGACGTTGCTGAGCAGCCGTTAATAAGTTGGCAACATCAAAGCCAGGAATTAAAATATTGCCTAATTCTGGAGTAGGGATAAATTTTGCTGAGCCATCACTAAAAGATAAATAAGCATCAAAATCGGTCAAGATTTTTGATCGAATGGCTTGCTCTAAAAGCTCAGGTGTAATCAAATCACTAGCATAAAGTTTTTGAATCAGGCCGCTAATATCAATTTGTTTGGCTTCTACTGCCCTTTTTAATACTTTCCAATGGGCAGTAGAGTTAGCAATTTCATGGGGTGGTATAAATCGGATCAGTATCTTCATCAGACCGGCTGCTGAAATTTTATTACCGCCGCTGTAAAGAATTTTCCCTTGATCTACGGCTAAATACCAGGGCAGGTTTTTGGTATGAGAGAGCCGATCGAACTGGTGTTCCCAATAGCCGGTTCCAGATTCTGGCAAGCGCTCAATTAGCGTTGTCAATAACTGTCCTGCAGCAAAGGTAAAAGGTCTTGGTTGTTTACTAAAGTCAGTCATAGATGTACAGCGATTATTGGTAATCCCACTGTTCAGAGTACCCATTTAGCTTGTTCGATTCACTGTTTGCTTCAGAGATTCTAATTATCTTGGCTGCAAATGGCCTGGAGCTGTGCTTGGGCTTTTTGTAATGACTCTGCCCATTCCTGGACTGGATCACTATCTGCCACAATGCCCGCACCGACCTGACCCCATAGCTGACCATTTTGGCAAAGTAGCGTTCTAATTAAAATATTTAGATCTAAATGGCCACGCTGGTCGATATAACCGCAAGACCCATAAAACAAGTTACGAGGATAGAGTTCTAGCTCAGCGATGATTTCCATACAGCGCAGCTTAGGACAACCAGTAATTGTCCCACCAGGAAAAGTGGCTGCAATCAAATCGATCGGGCTATAGGCAGGGGCTAGTTGTCCCCGCACGTTACTAACGAGGTGCATAACGTGGCTATAGCGCTCTACTTGCAGCAGCTCATTTACTTCTACGCTACCCCAGGTACAAGTTTTACCTAGGTCATTGCGTTCTAGATCCACCAACATAATGTGTTCGGCAATTTCTTTAGCGTTGCTGAGCAAATCTTGTTCTAACTGTAAGTCGGTAGCTAGATCTGCTCCTCTTGGTCGGGTGCCCGCGATCGGTCTAGTACTAGCAATGTCTTGGTGTAGATCCACTAGCATTTCCGGCGAACAGCTAGCGACCTCTCCCCAAGGAGTCTGCCAGTAGCTAGCAAAAGGCGAAGGGTTGATGGCTTGTAAGCGAAGATAGATTTCCCAACTAGAAAAAGCTGCTTGGGTAGTAAAACGTACTGACAAGTTGGCCTGATAAATATCACCAGCTTGAATATATTTTTGGACTTTACGAACTGCGGTTTGATATTGCTCGGCGGTGGTTAAGTAAGTAATTTGGGGTGGATCTGTCTGTTGGGAGAGCGGTAGTTTCTTTAGTACCTGAAGTTTGGCAACCAAAATCTCCATTTGGTCAGGATCAGTGACTGCTAAATGTAACAGATTGGTTTGATGATCGAGCACTGCAAAATTAGCTGGCTCATACCAATAAGCTACTGGAAAAGGCAAAGGATCTGGTGAGAGGGCAGGGAGTTTTTCTAATTCCCAGGCAGCTTCGTAACCCAACCAACCCAGCCAGCCACCAGTAAAAGGCAAATGGGGGGGGGCATTGCTTGGATAACTGGGTTGGTCAATCAACTCCGAGAGCCAACCGAAAATTTCGTTGCTACCTGGAGTCCAACAACGGAGCTGACCATTCACGATGCGCGGTGCCCCGGCACAAATTGAGTAACGAGCTAAAGCTGTGACTGGAGTGGGGCTTTCTAGTAGGGTGGCGATAGCGTTATTTGTGCCTTCAGCACTCGGTTCAACCAAAAATAGGGCCGCAAAAATTTCTGCACCGGTGCGGTCTTTGAGAGGTATGGAATGCCAGTGCCAGGGAAGTATTTCTGTGAGCATTGCTCTAGTTACCGATCATTTGATGCGGAGTTTTCCCATTGCTGAATGGCCTTTTGGGCATTGTTGTAGGCAGCGGCACCCGGTGGAATTACCCGAGCAATGTTGAGCGCTCTTCCAATATCTTGATTAGCAACTGCTTGGGCTTGTTGGAGCATCGAGCTACTCCATTTGTCGATCGAAGTTCTGGCTGATTTGTAAGAGCCAGAACCTTGAGGAATTTTGTCGGCAGCACCGATCGCCCCCAACAAAGCTTCAGGAGTGCCTTGGCTAGCTAGTTGTTGAGCGGCAGCTAATTCTTGTCCAGCTTGACTGTCGCCGCTCCAGGCACCGATTCTTTCTTGGGCTTGACCATAAAGTGCTCGACCAGCTCCAATTTTACGGGCTAAATTGATCGCCCCAGATGAGTTACCAGTGCGGGCTTGCTGCTCGGCGCTTTCCAAAATAGGCGCATCTTCCATCCGTTGCAGTTGGCCAGTCCACTGCTGAATTTTTTGTTGTCCTTGGTTAAATAAAGCCCGACCAGGCCGAATTTGCTGCATTTGGGCAATGCCTTGGAGCAGAGCAGCCGGAGTACCAGTGCTAGCAGCTTGTTCGGCAGCTTGGTAATAGGGTTGATCTTGGCTCACCTGGATTTGATTTCGCCATTCATTAGTGCTGGTGGCTGCCTGTTTGGCCAAGGGATTGCTAGCCGGGATTTGGCTGACTTCTTTAATTGCTAGCTCTAAATCTGCCGGTTGACCAGAAGCTGCCATGTTTTTAGCACGCTGTAAATAGGCTAAGTCCGAGATTTCTAACTGCCAACCCGTCAAGAGTTCTTGGGCACGAGCATAAACAGAGCTTTCGGTTTTGACTGCTTGTGCCATGCCGATCGCTTTTTCTAGATCACCAATGGTGCTGTTTTTGGCAAAAGATTGAGCTTGGGCAATCGCACTCACATCGTTTAACTCAGCCTGAATTTCTGGCGAAGAGGGAATTTGGCGGGTGATTTCTAGTACTATCGGCCAATTGTTTTGATTGAGCTGAGCTTTAGCAATGCTGAGCATCTGCCTGCCCGATTCAGCAATTAGATCTTGAGATTCTTTGTAGGCATAGCTTTTTTTGTCGATCTTACGGGCAATAGTAATAGCTTTAAGAAGGTCTTCTAGCTTATTGCTCTTAATTAATTTGTGGGCGGTATCTAGTTTTGCGCTGTCTTCTTTGGCAACCTGCACCCGATCGGATAGTTCTTGAAACTTGGTAATACCCCAGTATTCATTGTTCAGTTTGGTGAGTTTGGCGGCATATTGATAAGCCTCTGCCCAGCGAGAATCCCGCAGCAAGCGTTCAGTTTTGGCATACAGTTCTTCAGCTTCTTTCCAGTTTTTCTGCCATTTTTCTACGCGCTTTTGTACTGCGCCGTAGGCCTTGACATTTTCGGGAACTAGTTTAGTGGCTTCTATTGCTCCTTGAAGATCGCCTTTTTGATAAGCTCCTTCGGCTAAACGCAATAACTCGATCGACCACTGTTGAATATTTTCATCTACAAAGTTGCGGAGAGGGTCGTCAGCCGGAATATCTTTGACAAAGTTGAAAGCGGCGACTAAATCTTTGAGGGTTTTCTTTCCGGCAGCTACCTGACCACAAGACACGCGCAGCGAAGCCGGAGCCATTGGCAGAAACAGTTCAGGACAGTTGGGAACAGCTTTGGGATTAAAGAGCATTTGCAAAGCAATATATCCCATGCCGCCACAAAGTCCGCAGGTCATAATTGCCCAAAAGACCCAACTGCGCAAAAATGGCAGTTTTAACCACTGGGGCATTTGGGTCATCAACGTTTTGGTGAAAGTAGATGACTGATTGAAGTCAAAGCGCAAGTGTGTCTTAGGCAACGCTACACTTCCTGATATTGATAAGGATCGTTAATAATCATTGTGGTTTTGTCATTATCTCACTTTCAACCGTAAGACTGTCAAGTGTTAAGATGGCAGACTTTACCAGTTTTTGCGGCGTTTTGGTGCAAAAATGCCTCACAAAATCATGGGTAAACAAAGTATACCCAGAGAAGTTTAAAAAATTTGTTAAATGTGAACTAAGCTTTATGCACAAGGCATTCCAGAAATTAGTGATTGTAATTGTCGATCGTCTAGGCGATAAACATCGGCACAAAACTCACAGGTAACTTCGGCACAGCGATCTTTGTTCAACATTTCTTCTAATTCTTGCTTGCCCAGCATTTTTAGGGCTTCGGCCATCCGATCGACCGTACAACCACATTGATAGCGCAGCATTTGAATGTCTGGAAAAATTTCTAATCCCAAG
>JAYUSV010000322.1:0-17069 GCA_043755495.1 Synechococcales cyanobacterium | reverse complement strand
TTCATCGGCTTGGTCATTGGCCCCGGAGGCAAAACCATCAAAGGCATCACCGAAGAAACCGGTGCCAAGGTAGATATCGAAGACGACGGTACTGTCACGGTGTCGGCTCTCGATCAAGAAAAGGCTAAGCGCGCCATCCAAATGGTCAAAGCTCTCACTCGGCGCTTAAACCAAGGTGATGTTTATGTCGGTCGCGTCACTCGGATTATTCCGATCGGTGCTTTCGTCGAAATCTTGCCCGGTAAAGAAGGCATGATCCATATCTCTCAACTAGCCGACTACCGAGTAGGTAAAGTAGAAGATGAAGTGGGTGTAGGTGACGAAGTTGTCGTAAAAATCCGAGAACTGGACAACAAGGGTCGCTTAAACCTGACTCGTTTGGGCATCAGCCCCGAAGAAGCTGCCGCCGCCCGCGAAGGTCGCGGCGAGTAGGAATTCTAAAAATCACACTAGAGAGCAGATGCGATCGCATCTGCTCTCTTTTTGCTGTGCTAGTGATCTAACAATAATTTTAGGGAATGCTAAGTCTAGAGAAAAAGGCAGTATCGCCTACTCAAACCCCGTTGGTTACTACAATGACTCAATCTGGCATGTCATAATTTTGATATCACCACCGATCAGTACTAATCAACAAGTAGAGAAAACCACCTAATTCTCCTTGATTTCCCATCTACTTTCATTGAGCCACTGCTGAGTACATAATGACTGGTAACTACCCATCAGATTACGATATCGAAACCATTAATGAACTGGGGCTGAATCCTGCACTGCCCCCGGTAAATGGCGGTGAAAGCATTTTTTCTACTGTCGATGACGAAACCATGATTCAGCGTTTCGCTCGCGGCAAGAAAAGATCGGTGCGCAACAACAATTTATCGATCGACTACGCTCATAATTCTCTCCAACTGGCCACCCCTCAAGGAGAAATGATCGCAATCAATAAAGTAGCCAACAAGCTGCATTATATTTTGCTCAAGCAAGATTCTCGTTACCGAGAATTTATCCACAATATTGTGATTCAGCACAACTTTGTGCCGATCGATAACAATCCTACCCAACGAGGCTTTTTTCGCTACCAAAAATATCAAATCCCCAATGGCTATGAGTTAAGATATACCAGCGGCTATGAAGTTCAGTCTTTTTGGTATACCCATACCCACGAATCAGCCAGTGAATTGCAGCTTGACTTGCTGTTTTTAAATAAATCCAAATGGCACCGCGTCCAAGAAATTATCTTTCAAGACAAAAAGTTGCTGTTTCGATCAGTTGCTGGCGTAATTGAACTACCCGCCGACCACAATTTGGCCTGGATTTATCAGCTTTCTGAACCAGAAGTTCCTCGCCGCCGTACTCTGCCACCAGTACCACCCCAACCCCCAGAAAGCGATATTTTAGGCAAGCTCACCTCTAAACTGGCGATCGATCCGCTGACACCCGAGGTGAACGAAACCGATCCAACTCTCACTGTTGCCGAGATGAACACCGAAATGGGTGCCGATATGAGCACCACTCTATCGGGCATGTACGATAGCACCACAATGATCGACTCTGATGCAGTTTTGTTGTTTGACAAAGTCTTCAACAATAGCAATGAAATACCGACCAAGACTCAGCAAGATTTGCGAGAACTGCAAATAGCAGTCCTCAAAATTCTTGAAAACTATGTCCAAAATGGTGAAACCATCACCAAAACCGAAACCATCAACGATAACAACGGCAAAAAAATCAGCGAAAAAACCATCATTACCAATCGCGGCTGTCCACGTTGGGTCATTGAATGCCTAATAAACTCACCAATTCCTTCTAAGAGGGTGTAACATACTCCTTCCTATCGGGTAGGGATGAGGCTCCTGCTATTTAAGCTAGGATCAAGGTACGATTCACGGTAAGCTATAAGCTTGTGGATACAAGTGATAGAGATTTATTGTGCGGAAAGTAATCATTGCTGGCAACTGGAAAATGTTCAAAACTCAAGCCGAAGCGGCAGAGTTTTTGCAAGGTTTTTTGCCCCTGACTGAAGCTACTCCAGAAGACCGAGAAATTGTCCTCTGTGTACCTTTTACTGACCTAGCCACGGTCAGCAAATTTCTACATGGCAGCCTAGTGCGGTTGGGTGCTCAAAATGTTCACTGGGAAGCAGATGGTGCTTACACCGGAGAAATTTCGGCGGCAATGTTGCTGGAACAAGGCGTGCGCTATGTGATTATTGGCCACAGTGAACGGCGGCAATTTTTTGGTGAAACCAATCAAACCGTCAACTTACGCCTCAAAGCAGCTCAGCAACAGGGCTTAGTTCCCCTTCTCTGTGTGGGTGAGACCAAAGAGCAGCGCGATGCTGGCACTACCAAACAGGTCATTGCTGAACAACTCAAAGCTGGTTTAATAGATATAGACCTTAAAAAGCTAGTTATTGCTTATGAACCAATCTGGGCGATCGGCACGGGTGACACCTGCGCAGCAGATGAAGCCAACCAAACCATTGGCGAAATTCGTGCCCAGTTAACCAACTCCACTGTCAGCATTCAATATGGCGGATCAGTCAAGCCAGACAACATCGATGAAATTATGGCTCAGCCCGAAATCGATGGAGTATTGGTCGGTGGCGCTAGTCTAGATGCCCAGAGCTTTGCTCGTATTGCCAACTACAAGGAATAAAATTCATAAAGTTCTATGAGCCTGCCCCTTTCCACAGATATCGAATATACCTGTCGATCGAACGTTAACCTCTACAGCTCTACTCAGGCCGAAGGTTTGGCCTCCCAGGTCGCAGCAGGCCGCAAACTCAAAATAATTGATACCAACGTCGAAAACCAAGTCGTGCGAGTCCGCTCGGTCGAAGACGACTATCCGGGCTGGCTACTAGTGCGGGATCTCCGTCATTTAGAACCCAGCCTGTATTTCTATGAGCCGCTAGTGATCGATCGCCCCGAAATTGAACAGCGACTTTTGGCCATTATGGCTTTTGCCGAAGCAGCGATGGCTGCGCCCAATCAATATTTGTGGGGCGGCACCGTTGCCCCCGATTACGACTGCTCGGGGCTAATGCAGGCTGCTTTTATCTCCCAGGGTGTTTGGCTGCCCCGCGATTCTTATCAGCAAGAGGCTTTTATCCAGCATATTTCGATCGATGAATTAATACCCGGTGACTTGATCTTTTTTGGCAGTCCCCAAAAAACCGACCATGTGGCTATGCACTTAGGCGATCGGCATTATATTCACAGCTCTGGTGTCGAAATGGGCAGAAATGGCATTGGTATTGATTTACTCTCGGCAGATAACCCCGACAAAATTGGTTTAGGCTATTGGCGAAAGCTGCGCTGCTGTGGCAGAGTGATGAGCAGCTATCAAAGCCTGGGCTGCGGTCGCTAGAGATATTAGGAGATACCCAGATGGCTCGCCGCTCTGAAACCACTGCAAATGTGCGCGTTACCGATCACTCTTGGCAACGGGGAGTCATTGGTGGAGAAGTGCAAGCCGGAGACTTTACTTGGCGTTTTTGCTGGCGCTTTCGCGGCGAACGAGATAATTTGTCGATCGAGCCTTCTTTGGGCAGAGCATTAATTCAAGATGCTCTGCTGCGCTTTTTGTTGAAGTGGGATTATCAACTCGAAGCGGGCGGCGACTATACCTTTACTGTACGAGCCAAATTTTAGGAGCAAAATCCCAAATCGAGATTTTTCGGCTCTACTGACCACAGACTGATAAAATTAGAAGCTGACTATTTTCTTCACCAACTCATGATTTCCAGCAATGACTTTCGGCCCGGTGTTTCAATCGTATGGAATAATAGCGTTTGGCGAGTAGTGGAATTTCTGCACGTCAAACCCGGTAAGGGAGCAGCTTTCGTGCGCAGTAAGCTCAAAAATGTCCAGAATGGAAACACTGTTGAGCATACCTTCAGAGCCGGTGAAAGCATGCCCCAAGCCAATCTGGAAAAAAGCACCATGCAACACACCTACAAAGAAGGTGATCAGTTCATTTTCATGGACATGGAATCTTACGAAGAAGCCACTCTCACCGAAAAACAAATCGGCGATCGAGTGAAGTACCTCAAAGAAGGCATGGAAGTCAGCGTAGTGCGCTGGGGTGAACAAGTATTGGAAGTAGAACTGCCCAACGCCGTAGTATTGGAAGTCACCCAAACCGACCCCGGCATGAAGGGCGATACGGCCACTGGCGGCAACAAACCCGCGATCGTGGAAAGTGGCGCTCAGGTAATGGTGCCCTTGTTTATTACTATCGGTGAAAAAATCAAGATTGATACTCGCACCGATACTTATCTCGGTAGAGAAAAAGAATAGCTGGTAGCTCAGATCTGGTGTCAGACCTACTGTGGTAGCATAAAACTGTGGTAATATATATATGTCGATAAACTTCCAAGAGCTACGCGAATTAATCGCGGCGATCGCCAATACTGACGTGGTGGAGCTAAATTTAAAAAATGCCGATTTTGAGCTGGCCGTGAAAAAAAATCCGGGGGTAGTAACCACAGTAGTAGCTACCAACAACGCTCCTCAACCGGTGGTCTCGGCGATCGATGTGGTGGCTGCGCCCGCCACAGTAGATAAAAAATGGGTGGAAGTAAAGTCGCCTATGGTCGGCACCTTCTATCGCGCTCCGGCTCCTGATGAGCCATCTTTTGCTTCAGTGGGTGATCGAATTGCCGTTGGTCAAACAGTCTGCATCATCGAAGCCATGAAACTAATGAATGAGCTAGAAGCCGAAACCAGTGGCCAGGTGATGGAAATTTTGGTAGAAAATGGTCAACCAGTAGAGTTTGGCCAGATTTTGATGTATGTAAATCCGGGCTAAATCTTTCAGCTAGCAAAAGCCCCAGCATTACTGCTGGGGCTTTTGTTAAATATTAAGCTATTTTTTACTGACTACTGAGCACCTTGAATCGAACTAAAGTCTTTTTTCAAACTGCTGCGAGTTATTGGCTGATCTAACTCCAAGCCACCCAACTCTTTTAATTCTTCACCGTTAACCGATAACCACACTTTCGCCCCAGGATCTAAAGCTGTAGCAGTATAAATCACTTGAGCCAAACGACTTTGTAAGGAAGCAGCCCCACCAGACCTGCTAAACTCTTCCGACAAGTCTACTCGGATGCCGTTTTTATCAGCCTTCAAGCCCAGCAACTTAGTCCCCGCCGGAATAGCAGAAGAAGTTTTGCTATTGGGATTCTTATCGGCATTTTTGGTATTGAGCATTTCGCCAAAAGCCGCTTGCAAATTTTCTTCAGCAGTACGAGTAGTTTTTTTCACTGGCAAATCGCTAGGGACTACTTCAATCCCTTTATCGGTGACTTGCACCTTGTTGATTTTAACGCTGTGCTCTGGAATCGGAATTGGCTCTAACGGCGGTACTTGCTGCACTGGTGGCACAACTGGCGGTACAGGGTTTAGAGGTGGTGGTGGAGCTTGCTCCGGCTGGATTGCTACCGGTGGATTGCTGTTTTTAGGGTCTATTTCTACTGTACCGCTAAACTTCATTGCTGACCGAGGCATCAAAACCCACACCCCCATTCCAGCAACCACAGCTCCAGCGGCAACCGCTGCCACCAGTGTTTTAGGATTCATTTGTTTCATTGCTCTGACTCCACCACAAAAAATATATTGAATGCCTGAACCAAATTATGTAACATCTGGTGCCTTTCCGATCTTATCAAATTCTAGCTGGTTCGACAGCCAAAAATGGCCAAAAGAACTGTATCAAACAGCCGCAGAATTATCATAAAATTACCGGGGCTTTTGTCCTGATGGTAGTTGAAAACGCACAAAAGTAGCGATTTCTAGCCTTTTGTCCACCATTTTTACATTGAGAATTCGCGCAGTTAAACCAGCGCTTTCTAGCACCGCTAAATCGGCTTGATTATTCACGCTATCGACAATGCTTTGTAAAACGAAGCTCGGTAGCGGAATCCGATTAACCGTGCCCTGAGTATTAGTGAGCTTAATCTTGCGACCGCCACTAATTTCCACCCCAGTTTCCAGGTCTAAATCCAGTCTGCTTTTAGCATCAGCTCCATCGGTTAGACTCATCTGAAAACCTAGTCGATTACTAGCTAAAAAGCGCACCTGCGGATTCTCTACTTTATAAATAATTCCCGCCGAGCCGCCGAAAACAGCCAAACCTCTACTGACAATTTCTTGGATGCGGTTGAGCACTTCTGCCGACTTTAATGCTTTGTTTAAATCACTTTCGGTTAAGGAAATTTTGACACCAGCCTGTAATGGTCGGGGCAAAGACTCCAAGCGCAGCTTGGTCGGATCACCCTGAAGCAACTTTGGATCGATCGAAATTGGGTCGGTTTCTAACTCAAAGCCATCAATCCGTAGATCCTTAGTCAACCACAAACCCTTGGCCGACATCCGCACCCGATCAGCCTTACCATTGAGAATTTGCAAGTTGGGGGCGTTATCAATGCGCACCTGGATATTTTCTACCCGATTCACCCGCGCGGTAATGGCGCTTTCAGCAGTTTTATCGGCTACGATCCCACCAAAAGACAGAGCAGAAAGAAAGCCCGTCAACAACGCAGTGATTAATTCCACCTCACACTCCTGTTAAGTTTTTAAATATCAATATGGCCAAAATCTTGTGGTGGAAAGATGGAGAAACACTTCTCCATCCCGCTTAACGTGATGATGACACCCTAATTAATCACGCCCGCCAGTCTAGCATGACTAGCCCCTAGATAAATCTTGTCATCAAATAAATTTTCACCCAAATTACCCAATACTTGCAGCAATCCAAGAACGAATTACCCCTTGCACTTCCGGGACGGGAATTTCTTGAGATTGTTTCGTCGATCGCGTAACTACTTCCACCTGGCCACTTTGCAGCGATCGACCGGTCACAATCCGGTAGGGAATGCCAATGAGGTCGGCATCTTTGAATTTTACCCCTGCGCGCTCATCTCGATCGTCCAAAATGGTTTCAATCCCGGCGGCATTTAGCTCCTGATAAAGCTGTTCTGCTACCGCCATCTGAGCCGCATCGGTGACATTGGGCACGCAGATAATTACCTGGTAAGGAGCGATCGCCACTGGCCAAATAATGCCATCTTTGTCGTAGGACTGCTCCACCGCAGCCTGAGCTAGTCGAGAAACCCCAACCCCATAGCAGCCCATGACCAAGGGCTGTTCGGTGCCTTGTTCGGTGGTAAAAGTGGCTCCCATTGCCTCGGAGTATTTAGTGCCAAGCTGGAAAATATGCCCGACTTCGATGCCTCGGGCTGTTTCTAGAATCTGGCTTGGATCATGGGTGGATCGATCGCCCACCAAAGCTGTGCGCACATCCATTTGAACCGGCAAAGGATAGTCGATATTCCAGTTGGCTCCTGTGATGTGATAGCCTGTTCGATCGGCTCCGGTCACAAAGTTACTCAAACCAGCCGCAGTGTTGTCCACCAATCGCAGAATCTTGGGTGTAACCGTGCCAGGCTTAATATACTCATCCCCAATCCCTGGCGAAATATAACCCAAAGGCAGAGGCTGAGCGACCCATTTACTGATAGCTTCGCCATCGGGTACTACCAAACCAACAATCGTCTTGGCCTGGTAATCGGCAGCGCGTTTACTGAGTTCGTTGGTGAGCTTAACCTCGTTCACTTTTTGGTCGCCGCGAATGCTCACCAACACAATTACCGTGGTGCCATTATCGTAGGTGGCCTGGTACAAAACATTTTTGACGATCGAGCTAGCCGCACATTTCAAGACATTACAAAGTTTCTCGATCGTGTCACTGGCTGGGGTAGCCACTTCTTCCCGGCTGGTAAAGATCGAAGTTATTGCATCAGCAGGCAAAGACACCGCTTTTTCTACGTTGGCAGCATAGTGGCCATCAGCGGTATACAGCACATCGTCTTCACCGGCATCGGCCAGCACCATAAATTCTTGGGAACCAGAACCACCGATCGCCCCAGAATCGGCATCTACTGCCCGGAACTTAAGACCGCAGCGGCGCAACATGTTACCGTAGGCCACGGCCATCTCTTGATAGGTCTCTTTTAGGCTGTCTTCGTTGGCATGAAATGAATAGGCATCTTTCATAATAAATTCCCGACCGCGCATCAAACCAAAGCGCGGACGAATCTCGTCCCGAAATTTACTCTGAATTTGATAGAGGTTTTGAGGCAACTGCCGATAAGAGCGAATCATATCTCGCGCCACTGCCGTAATTACTTCTTCATGGGTGGGCCCGAGGGCAACTTCCCGCTGCTGTCGATCGGTGAAGGCAAACATAATGCCTTCAGATTTAGTATAGGTATCCCAACGGCCAGACTGTTGCCAGAGTTCAGCGGGTTGGAGTTGTGGCAATAGGCACTCTTGGGCACCGGTGGCATCCATTTCTTCTTGCACAATGCGCCGCACTTTATTGAGTACTCGCCACATCAGGGGCAAGTAAGCATACAGTCCGCTGCCAATCCGGCGAATATAGCCTGCACGCAGTAACAGCTTGTGGCTAGGAATTTCGGCTTCTGCCGGTTCTTCGCGCAGGGTGACAAAGAGGCTCTGAGAAAGTCGCATGGTGCCGGTGAAGTAAGTGAAATAAATGAACGTTCATCATAGCAGGGGGAAAGATAACAGGTTAAGATTCTGGCAATTATCTGGTCTTGGTACCCAGATGATCGGCTAAAATGGATCGGGCGCAAGACCTGTGACCGCTTAATATAATTTAAAGATAAATTGGAGAAAATATATGAAACAGCTAATTCGGATGGCGATCGCTTTTTGCCTGTGCCTAACCTGTCTGGTGGGTTTTGCGACTCCCTCTTGGGCAGAAACCGACACTGCCGTGATCACTCAGGGTAGTAATAAAGCTGACTCTAAGCTGGGCACCGAATTCGGTAAAAAAATCGACCTCAATAATACCAACGTGCGGGCTTTTCGCAAGTATCCTGGACTGTATCCGACTTTGGCCAAGAAAATTGTCAACAGTGCTCCTTACAAGTCAGTAGAAGATGTCTTGGCTTTGCCGGGACTGAGCGAGAACCAAAAGTCTTTGCTACAAAAGAATTTGGATAACTTTACTGCCACCAGCACCGACGATACTTTCAACGAAGGCGGCGATCGGTATAACAACGGCTATTACTAAATTTTTGGCTGTTCCCAAAAAAAGTCCCAATCATTGACTGGGACTTTTTTTAATTGTTCACCAACACTATTCAGAACAGCCTATTTGAGAGCAGTCAGATTAGGTGGGATTAAGACCTTATCAATCACATGAATCACACCGTTGCTAGCAACGGTGTCAGCTTTGAGTACTTTGGCTCCGCCCACAGTAACTGAGCCGTTGCTAGCAACTATATTTAAAGAGCTGCCCTCAGCGCTATCGACTTTGCCAGTTTTCACATCAGCCGCCATTACCGCACCAGCAATTACATGATACTTCAACACCTGTTGCAGTGCTGCTTTGTTCGCGGGCTTCAACAGTTTGTTTAAGGTACCAGCAGGTAACTTAGCAAAAGCAGCATCAGTTGGAGCAAACAGGGTGTAAGGACCAGTACCAGACAAAACCTCAGCTAAGTCAGCGGCCTTGACGGCAGCAACCAACTTGCTAAAGTTTCTATTGCTAGCAGCTAAATCTACAATGTTGCCAGCAGGCTTGGCCTGAGTGGTAGTAGGCTTACCAGAACTCACAGGCTTAGCTGTGGTTGCCGGTTTGGCTCCGGGCGCAACAGAGGTTGCGCTAGGAGAGCTTGCACCAGGATCTTTCTTGGTGGAGGGCATAGATTGGGCTGGCAAGGCACCAAAGCTGGTGACAGTTAAGGCTAGACCTATTGTTGCTACTACGATATTACGAAGTTTTAAATCGTTCATGCGGAGTGAGACCTCATTTTTAGTGGAATTATTTAAGTTAAAACTTAATCTTTCAAGTGACTGTCATCACTGTTACCTTGTTCCTTGCTCTTTTAAAAAGGTTGAAATACCGCCGAGATGTCATTAAACCTCGTAATATAAGCAAAGCCAGATTGAACCTTCTCACACCTTAATTTGCTATGTCTTCTGGGCGCACTCACGATCGAATAACGCTAATATCTCTCCCAGTCCTCACCGGGATTAGTTTGTTGTTGACCCGCAATGCCGAACTCACTTTGTGGGTGGCGGGAAGCTTTTTGTTTGGGGGCTTAATGTTTGGCCCCGATTTAGATATTCACTCCAATCAATCAATCCGCTGGGGCTGGTTCCGCTGGATGTGGCAACCCTATCGACAAGCCATTCCCCATCGATCGGCTCTATCTCATGGCCCAATCATTGGTACTGTTTGTCGGCTGTTGTATGTGGGTTTATGGATAATTTTAATCGCTTTGGTTTACCAATCAGTCTGTCATTTTTTGACGTGGCCAATGTGGAATGAGGTAAAGATCTGGCGATCGATCCAGCAGTTTGGGAGCAAAAATTCCGTCACATTATTAGGGATTTTTGTGGGTTTGGAAGTAGGGGCAATGAGCCATTATTCGGCAGATTTTTTGAGTTCGCTCTCAAAGAAAATTTTTGCTCAGAAGAAGTCCATCGACAACCAAGAAGTAGCCGTAGAAATGCAGCCAAAATCTTGTAACAGCAAAAAATCTCGACAAAAACGCAGGACTTGATGCTTCAATAGCAGTAGTCATCAAAGAATTTTGCTACAGTCAATCGTAAATAGTTGCCAATCAAAATCTAAAAGGCAAGCCAGCTAATCTCGCAATTTTTTGGTCAATCGTCCCATAATCTACGACCATTGCCAGATTTAAGCCGATCATCCGCATCAAACAATAGCTCAGGAATCTTCAACTGCTGCGGACAGCGTGGCAAACAGTCACCGCATTCAGTGCAGTGCTGTCCTCGTTTGCCAGGAAACCAATGACCAGCATTTTCTAGCATCCGATACCGATACTTGCCATATTCCACCATCTCATAAGCCACCGCCAAATTTCGCAGCCGCAAGATTTCAGGAATATTAATGTCTTCTGGACAAGGTAGGCAAGCATGGCATTGACTGCAAAAATCAGTATCTAAAGTTATTTCTAAATGGGATTGGAGTCGATCGATTACCGCTAACTCCTCCCAACTCAAAACATCAGACGAAATACCCACCGGCAAATCCAACTCTTTGGGCACCGCTGCCCCCACACTCAATGTCGTCACCCGCAGATCTTGCAGCAGCCAGCGATAGGTCAAACTCAGTGGCTGATAGGGCTGACACAGCTCCATCAGCTTTGCTGATGGAGTAAACAACTGACCGCCCTTGTCACCGGGCGAAATAATAAAAACGCCCATATCCTGAGCCTGAGCAGCAGAAATCGCTGGGGCAAGGCGCTGGAAAAAATAGTAATAGTGTAAATTTACAAACTCAAACAAGCCGGTTTGGATCGCTTGTAAAACCAAATCCAAAGACCCATGAGTCGAAAAACCAATGTGCCCGATCGATCCCTGGCTCACCAGTTTTTGCAACTCTGGCACAATATATTCGATCGATCTGTTTAAATGTTCTGGGGTATTAATCCCATGAATGGCCACACAGTCAATGTAATTTGTCTGTAAGCGCTGGCACGAAGCCCTAATTTCAGCATCTACCGACGACACATTTGAATCGATCGTCGGCAACACCTTGGTTGTAACATAAACGCTTTCCCGAGGAATTCCTCGCTGAAAAGCCAATCCCAGATACTCTTCGCTGCGACCATAACTGGACGCAGTTTCCAAATGATTAATGCCTAGTTCGATCGCCCGGTTCACAGTTTGGTAAAAAACCTGCGGTGAACTGAGGCAACGCATCGTCCCCAACGAAAAATTCGACAGAGACAACTCAGTGCGCCCAAAGCGACGGTATTGCAAACTATTCTGGCTCCAAATACTAGCTTTCTAATTTAAAGCTACTGTTTTTGATCAAGTCCGAAGGACGCAAATCGGCCACAAAACTGCTAAAAGCCTTGCGCTCCTGCTCATCAGCATCCCGATCTACCGGAATCGAAGCGTCAGCAATCACTTCTTCCATCACCCAAATTGGAGCTTTAGAGCGAACTGCGAGGGCGATCGCATCGCTAGGACGAGCATCGATTTCTTTGAATACTCCACCTTGCTCAATAACAATTACTGCGTAGAAAGTATTGTCTTGGAGGGAGTTGATCAGTACGCGATCGATCGTCACACTGCAACTTTCTAACATGCTGATGATCAGATCATGAGTGAAAGGGCGAGGGGGAGCTTGATGCTCTAGAGCGTTGATAATGGCCTTGGCCTGGTCTTGACCGATATAGATAGGTAAAGCACGGCGATCGGCAGCATCCTTCAACAGGATAATAGGACTACGGGAAACAGCATCTAAAGCAATCCCAGCTACCTTCATTTCGATCATTGGCTTTTACCTCTATAAGTGGAGAAATCGTGCAAAATTTAGACTTTCGATTAGTCTGGAGCAACCAGGTGAGCGACTGCTTTTGATTTTATCGAGTTATATGACAAGCATGACTCATCAAAGCTACAATCCCTATAGCATTTTGACTGAAAATCAATGTTTACAGGACTGATTCAATCCCGGGGAAAGATACGAGGTTTGGCAGATGACAGAGTGGAAATTCTGATCGATCCGGCCAAGGTAGAAGTAATTCTAGCAGATCTGGAGATCGGCGATAGCATAGCTGTAGACGGGGTTTGCTTAACCGCTGAAAGTCTGATAGGACAAGGTTTTGTTGCGACGGTTTCACCCGAAACTTGGCAGCGTAGCACCCTAGGCCAAAATGTTTCTAATTCTACCCGTTGGGTAAACCTAGAAACATCTCTGCGTGCTGGCGGCAAAGTCGGCGGACATTTTGTCACCGGCCATGTGGATGGCTGGGGTCAATTGGCTGAGGTGCAACAGTCGGCTGCTGCCTGGGAGCTGAGATTTACTCTGCCCCCACCCCAATCTTGGCAGGAGCCAATTGCTAAATATATCGTGGCCAAGGGGAGTATTGCTGTGAATGGCATTAGCCTCACCGTGGCCAATTGTGGTGCCGATTGGTTTACCGTGGCGGTGATTCCCCATACTTACGCTGAGACTAACTTGAATGGATTGACAGCAGGAGATTTGGTGAATCTGGAGGGTGACATTCTGAGTAAGTACGTAGAAAAACTCTTGCGTCCTGGTTCTCAGGCAGAAGATATTAGCTTAGATTTTCTGGCCACTCACGGCTATGGGGGATAATTAATTTATTAATACAATGGAGTTGATTGCCGAATAAAAAGTTCTGACCCATCTTTGATTTGGCTAAGGATTATGTCACACTGGGTGCTGCGTATTTCAGGTGCAGTCTATGTCAGCAGAGATTATTTGTGTAGGTACAGAACTCCTGTTAGGTGACATTCTTAACAGCAATGCTCAATATCTCGCCCAGCACTTGGCTAGCTTAGGCATTGCCCATTATCACCAGTCGGTAGTTGGCGATAACTCCGGTAGAATTCAGCAGACTATTCAGGTGGCGATCAATCGACAAGCCACAATCCTCATTTTTACTGGTGGACTGGGGCCAACGCCTGATGACTTGACCACAGCCACGATCGCTGATTACTTCCAGACTCCATTGATTGAACATGGCTCAGTAGTCGCCGACATCGAACAAAAATATGCCCAGCGGGGGCGGATTATGACCCCCAGCAATCGCCGTCAAGCTTTGCAGCCTCAGGGAGCTGAAATCTTACCAAATCCCCTGGGAACGGCTCCCGGCATGATGTGGCAACCCCAGCCAGGATTGATTGTACTGACTTTTCCAGGGGTGCCCCGAGAAATGTACAGAATGTGGCAAGACTCGGCTATTCCCTACCTCTGCGCTAACGGTTATGGTCAGGAACAGATTTTTAGTACCAGTCTCAGGTTTTGGGGAGTTTCTGAATCAGCCCTGGCCGAAAAAGTTGATCGATTTATTCAAATGTCTGACCCCATGGTGGCTCCTTATGCTGGCCAAGGGGAGGTCAGGTTAAGAGTTTCCACCAGAGCTACTGATGCCCAAACTGCTGCCAGCAAAATTGACCCGATAGCGGCAGAAATTAAGGCGATCGGCGGCAGTCATTTCTATGGTCAAGACAATGACAATCTTTCCAGTGTTGTGGGTCAGTTTTTGATCAGCAGAGGTCAGACTCTATCTGTTGCGGAATCTTGCACCGGTGGGGTCTTAGGAGCAATGCTTACTAATGTACCCGGTAGCTCAGAGTATTTTCGAGGTGGAGTGCTGGCCTACGCCAATGAGGTCAAAACTAATTTACTGAAAGTGGATAGTCAGTTGATTTTAGAGCAAGGTGCAGTTAGTGCCCTTGTGGCCGAACAAATGGCTATCGGAGTCTGCACTCAACTAGGCACCGATTGGGGCATCGGGATTACTGGTATTGCTGGTCCTGGCGGTGGCACACCAGAGAAACCCGTGGGTTTGGTTTATATTGGATTGGCTACTTCTGACGGCACGGTTAGTTCGATGGAGTATCGGTTGAGTAGCCATTTCGATCGAGAACTTATTCGCCAAATGTCTGCCAAGCAAGCATTAGACATGCTACGCCAAAAGCTATTAGACAACCAATTGTAGGGTGGGCAATGCCCACAAAAGTTTTTGTGCTCATTGGAGTGATAGAGATAGATCACCTAGACTTTTCAACTTTTCATCCACCTAAAGCATCATCGCAAATGTCTTTTCAAAAGTATCTTTGCTGCTAGTAAGATCCAGGTAAACTGACGATTTTTTATCGATATCAACAATGTATTTCTCGATATCTTGCCAGCATTGCCACAACGCTCTAACCATTTCAGAACAAGACATATCTAGAGTAACTTGTTGCTGAGGGCTATTGATGAATACTCTGTCTTCGCGGCAGCTAATAAGCAATCGAAAAGAAGAGCCAGTGCCAATGAATTCATATTCCTTTCGAGATTTTTTGTGAATCAAGTTGATTATTCCATATGAGAAATCAGACAATGATATAAAAATCATCATAAGCTTTTTTGAATCACCTTTAGATGATATTAATTTTTCATCAGTAGAAATATCAACATCACCCAAAGAATATTCATTTATTTCTTCATCGTCTGAAAAATAAAATTTTATAGTCGTCATAAACTTAATGCATCAGGGTAAGAGATTTTGCGAACATTTTGATAGATAGTATACCAGTAATTTTTAAAAAAATCCAATAAGTTATTTAAATCAAGCTAACTTATCAGTAAATTTAGTTGCCAGGTAATTTAGTAATAAAGTTACCTGGCGATTACTTCTTGTTTGTTTACTTTTCTTTATCTACTCTGAGAGAACAGGAAACATTGTAACTACTCTATTCTTATCTTGGCTATCGACACTTACTCTTACTCTCAAAATTTTACCTTGTACCTTTATTCTATCTTCATAACTTTTTATCCTCTTAACTGGTTCACCAATTAATGTTCCTTTTGATACGACTGATTCTGCAACCTTTGTCAGTTCGACTCTTGTAGTTCCAGATGGAAAGAGATCCCCCGCTCCATTCGGGTGATTACCAGTTATGTGCCTTTTATCAATATGTTCCCACCCCTCTTTCAGGTTTCCATCTTCTATGCGAGGTTTATCTCTAGCAGGAATTGCCTGAGATAATAAGTAGCTTAGTTCAAGTGATTGTGTCAGTGAAAACTTTGCTATAGCTGGAGATGAAGCAAAGCTGGCAAACATCGTAACAAAAGTAAGCAGAGCAGCAGAGAATGTATAAATTGTTGCTTTCATAGATATAAGCGATTAATAAGCTATCTTTTTAAAGTTGTGCGCTCTACCCTAGCAAAGTACTTATATCTTGTCAAGTATGTATTTTTGGTTCAATGAAGCAGCTCGATCGACAGTCCATCCGGGTCAGCAATAAAAGCGACTTCATAAGTGCGATCGCCGATCTGCTGCTGATGAGGAGCCAGTAGAACCTTTAAATCCAGCTTGTGCTCTGGATTTTCTGCTAAGCGGCGCTGAAATTTTTGCAGCCAGTTAGTCAAATCAGCTTCTTGCTCAGCCACATCAAAAGACAAATGATAATAGCCCACATAATGCTCATCATTAAAAGCATCAGGAGCTGGATGGGGCTGGGGGATTTGGATTAGTTCTAGGCGAGATTGTTGACCGGTTAACCAGCAGGCTAAAGTATAACCAGTAGTGAATCGCTCACTCATCCCAAAGCCCAAGCACTCATAGAAGGCGATCGAACGGTGAATATTAGCGGTACGGATAGAAACATGGTGCAGCATGGCTAAGGAGTCATCCGAAAATAAGGATAATGCACCGGAATCCCTGGTTCTTTCTCTAGTTGAAAATTAATCGTCGCCCAACAGGGTTCTACATCACTGCTGGGACTAAAAGATACTGGCAAACCCAACAACCGAGGTGGATCACCTTCTGCTACCCAAGGGGCACCTTTTTCTAGATGATTGGTCATCAGTTCTCGATATCGATCGGCCAGCACTAAATGAATGGCTCGATAGCCCTGAGTATAAAGCTTATCTAAGGCATCATGAATTTCAAAGCGAATACCGTCGGGGTGAGTATGCTGCCGATACCACTGGCCTTCCCACAGTCGCCACTGTCTGCCCGACTGTAGGTGAACCAGTTCTAAGGTATGGGGATCCGCTTCAAATGCCCCATGACGAGGACATAGATAAGTGTCAGTCAGAGTCAAGGCCGGGACAACTTGCTGACAATGAGGGCAAAGGGTTTCGGGGCCAAAAATTGGATACTGAAAAGCTGGGTTCATGATTTGGAGCAGGCAGCACTCATTAAAATTTTCTTGGCTCAAGGATCCATGCTACACCTTCTATTAGTTAATCTGAGAAGAGCTGCAATAACAATTTTGATACTCCCCATACCTGCGCCTCCGATCCGCAAGCGGATCGATTAACTAAGGCAGGGGATTCTTGCACAGCCCATATTTGAACTTACAAAGGCGTTATCAATGCGCCGCTACCCACTCGGATTGATTTCTCAATCCTTGCGTATACTTCTTGAATTTGTATGCTTTCGAAGTCCATCACTTTGCCAATTCGGTACGCTCAGCATCCTGCCATTATTTGCCCGTTTGCTATTCCGATTCTAGTCGGATCTGTTCGTTGCG
>JAYUSV010000321.1:0-5172 GCA_043755495.1 Synechococcales cyanobacterium | reverse complement strand
TTTGTTTGGCTCTACCAAACCACCATTCACACTGGGTTCTGGGCGGGTGGGTGGTTGGGGGTTGTTACGAATCTGTAAGATTCTGGGTTTTTGTTCGTTACTCACCTTAGGTGCCGGTGCGACTCGCTCTACAACAGGCTGCTTTCTTGCTGGCGCAGGGGTCGCCACATAAGTTTCGGCAGCAGATCTGATCTTAGCTGCTTCTGACTCCGAAATTGTACTACTGTGGCTTTTTACCGCAATATCTAGACCTTCACAAATCGACAAGATATCTTTGTTCTCCAAGTTTAGTTCCTTTGACAAATCATAAATTCTGACTTTGTTGTTGTTCATCCATTGTCCTCCGGTAGTGCTGAGCAAGGTTTAAGTTTTTGGGGGGGTGCGTAAAGTTTTGTTATTTCGCGTGATTTCGGAACTACATGGCACTGTTTAGAACCTTTTTAGGGTTCTATCGAGACTCTGTGGAGACTCGGCCAACCGCGAAGATGTTTAGTAATTTAGAGCCAAGCCAACCTCAATCCAAAACTATAAAAATTACTGCTATCAGCAAGCCTCAAGCTATCAAGGCGGCTCTGACTAGCCGAAAAATCGTATCCATTGCTAGATGTTACAAAACAATCTGGATTACTAGGCTCCAATTATAGCCCATTTCCCCCCCCAGAGAGCCTACTCCATAACTGTTGATAGATTTCAGCAGTTACAGTGGCTTTCAGAGCGCGGCCTAAGCGATTCTTTTTTTGGGCAGCATTCAGACAATCTAGCTGGGTACAAAGATAGACCGATCGACCCATCCCCACATCCAGTTGAATATTCTGGGAGGGATGCACAGCTACCACTCGCCAGAATTCAGTTCGATCGGCCACCCGCCGACAGCTTACGCAGCGGCGGTGATTTTTAATCATTTAATTTTCCTCTTGGTAATTGGCCTCTTCGCTAGCGTAGTATGCATCTTCTTCCTCTTGAGCCGCTCGCGCTTCTGCGTCAGCGTCTATTTGGATTTGGACTTCGGCCATCGCGGCAACTGGATCATAGAGAGCGATATCTTTAATATCTATTTTCCAGCCGGTTAAACGAGCCGCTAGCCGCACATTTTGACCTTCTTTGCCGATTGCCAAACTAAGCTGATCTTCAGCCACCAAAATATGGGCTTGGCGACCTTCGGGGTTCACGAGACGCACTTCGTCAATTCTGGCCGGACTGAGGGCGTTGGAGATATAAGTGGCCGGATCTGGAGACCACCGGATCACATCAATCTTTTCGCCTTGTAACTCTTCAACTACCACCTGAATGCGGGATCCTCGGGAGCCAATACAAGCTCCCACTGGATCTACATCGCCTTCTAAGGTGTCCACGGCAATTTTGGTGCGTGGGCCTACATGGCGGTAAGGAGGGTTTGCTTCCCGCGCAACAGCAACGATTCTAACGATTTCTTCTTCGATCTCCGGCACTTCGGTAGCAAATAGCTCTACCACCAAGCCAGCGGCTGCTCTAGAAACCAACAGTTGTGGGCCGCGTTGAGAACCATCCCGCACCTTTTTCATAAACACTCGGAAAGGCCGACCAATACGGTAATTGTCTTTGGGTAACTGTTCTTTTTGGGGGAGTTCAGCTTCTACTTCCGGTTGACCAAAACCGCTGCTAACCGACAAAATTACTGACTGCCGCTCAAAGCGCTGTACTTTGCCAATAATTACCGATCCTTCTAAATGCTCAAATTCTTCTTGGACAATTTTGCGCTGCTGATCGCGCAGTTTTTGGGCTAACACTTGTTTGGCCTGAATGGCTGCCATCCGCCCAAAGTCTTTTTGGTCGGGGGTCACATCTAAGTCTACTTCCCCACCAATGCGTACTTCTGCTGGTAGTTCAGTGGTTTCATCATCTTCTTCGATGCCCAGGAGTTTTTTCACCTCGGCGATCGAAATCTCATGGTCATTATCAACGACTTCTTCCACAATTACTTTGGTGGCAATTACCTGGAAAGATTCTTCCTCTAAATCGAGTTGTACATCGAAGGTATCAAAATATTCTTCTTCAAAGTGCAGTTTATCTAAATGTTGGGCACGGCGATAGCGTTCATAGCCTTTCAGCAGTGCTTCCCGCAGCGCCAACTGCACCGCAGTTACTGGCAGGTTGCGGTCTTTGCTAATTTCTTCGATCATGCCGCGCAAGCCAGGGAGGCTAACAGTTTTATTACTTTTTTGGTTTGACATATTCAGTTGTGGGTAAGGGAAGTTTTAGGCTAATCGGTGTCCAGAATGACTGCCTGGACTAAATCACGGGGGATTTCGATCGTGCGGCCTTTTTGGGTAAGTGAGATAGCAGTTTCACTGCGTTCTTTGAGTTGTCCTTTTAGCTCACTTTTACCTTTGAGAGGTGGGTCTAGCTGCACCGAGACTGTAAACCCCCGAAAAACCTCAAACTCTCGATCGGTCGTGAGGTTGGTGGGTACGCCAGGGCTGGATATTTCCAGGGTGTAGGCGTGGGGAATCAGTTCGCTAGTTTCTAGAGCCTCATCCAATGCCCGACTCATCCGTTCGCAGTCGGCCATGCCGGTATCGCCACTGGAGTTGCGAATATCTACTTGCAAAGTAGGCGGACGATGGTGAGTATACAGAGCAGCGCTGACTACTTCCAGCCCTAGTTCTGCGGCCACGGGGGCGGCTAGCTCAATAATTTGGGGAATTAGGGGATGGGTCATGGCTCTGGGTTTTAAGCACTGGTGAGAATAGTTTATGAAGATGATGACAAATCACAGGGCGCAAAAAAAGCGGGGATCGCTCTCTCCGCCACTGCTGTATTCGCACTGCTGCCAAGCAATGGCGCACAGTCGATCGACATAGACTTTTCACATACTAGCAGATGACTGGAAAGGGGAGATTTTCTTAGGTCAAAAATTAAACAGCTCTAACTTGTTTCCTGTTGCGGCAGAGATCCCTGAAACCCTAATAGGATTAATGCCTGTCGCAGTTGGGCTTTAGAAACCGGCTGTGTCGGAGCCTGCATACCCATTTCTCTGGCTGTTTCAAATAAATCGCGCATCAGTGCATCTAAGTCATTCTCGGCGGCTTCGATCGGCGATTTTTCGATGCGGCCTTCGTAGGCTAAAGTGTACAGTTCTAAATGGTGTCGCCCCATCGCTCGCGCCAACTTGCGCAGGGTTTCTGGCGTAGGACAAGTGCCTTTAAAGCAGGCACCGCGCAGCCGGGGCTGGGGAATCCCCGACTCTTCCGCCAATCGATTCATGCTAATGCCAGTATCGGCAATATATTCAAGAATCGATCGGCCTAAAGGTGAGCAGTCTGTGGCTTTGATCTGTAGTCTAGCTGGCATCGAAAAATCACCCTAGCTGAGTACCGATTCTAACAAATATTTCTGGTTACTCGTTAGACTAGAGGGCATCTCAGAATCTATAAATTATTTAAAAATATCCTCCACATGAACTCCCCCCACATGAATGCGATGGAATTCTTCCAGAAAAGCAGCGGTAACTGGAAATCGCAACGGACTACTCACCACTTGGCCTTTCGTCGATCGGAAACCGGGGAGTCAGATATTCACGTTATCGACCTACCTGCTACTGACCCCCGAGTGATCGAAATTTGTCAGATGCACGATTATGACCCGGCCAAGTCGATCGGTGGTGCCTATGTAACCTGGGAAGGCTCCATGGGCTGGGACAAGGAAGAAGAAGCTCACAATGGTTCCACCGTTTTTGCTTTGGTGCCTACCGACGAAGTTGGCCGAGAGGGTGTGTTACTCCGAGAACGAGGCTATGCCGAGATTGTGCCGGTGGTGGGTCAGTATTCCATGGATGCCGATAATTCGTTAGTATTGATTACAGAGTATGACAGCATGAGCGTGATTGAGCGGTTTTCTTTCCCCAGTGGCGATCTGCGGATTCGGACTAGTACGGTCAAGCGCTTCGGCGGCTTTAGTACTGCTACTTTTTGCACGGAGTTTCGGGTGACTGAAGTTGCTGAAGCCAATAGTGCTGAACCATCTATTCCCTTTTTGGCGCTCTTGGGATAACTGGTCTGCTTCGGTTAAGTTATGTAATTTTTCATCAAACTAAACCGAATAATGACCCCTCTAAGCCTTATGATTTGTAGATATTTGTACATTACTTAGTAAAAATAGGAGTTTTATAGACGTGGCGATTCCTCTTTTAGCATATAAACCATCTTCTCAAAACCAGCGGGTTGCATCCTTAGATGTAGCGGGCGATGAGTCTTCTCGAATTTATTCTACAGAAAATATTCTTTCTGCTACCGACCTCGATGACCTCATCGAAGCCGGGTATCGTCAGTTCTTCTTTCATGCTTTTGCTAGCGACAGAGAGCGTTTCTTGGAATCTCAGTTGCGCAGTGGTCAGCTTACTGTGCGTGACTTTGTACGTGGTTTGTTACTTTCAAACACCTACAAGCGCAGCTTTTACAACATGAACAACAACTATCGCTTTGTTGAACAAACTGTCCAGCGGGCACTTGGTCGTGACGTTTATAACAACGAAGAAAAGTTGGCTTGGTCGATTACTTTGGCCACTAAGGGTATTGTGGGCTTTGTAGATGCTTTGCTGAATAGCAAAGAATACGTTGATGCTTTTGGTTACGATGTTTTACCTTACCAACGTCGCCGGGTATTACCTGGCCGCAGTGCCGGTGAAATGCCTTTCAACCTTAAGTCTCCTCGCTATGATGCTTACTATCGTCGCATTTTGGGCTTTCCAAAATCTATTTGGCAATCTACTGTCAGAACTTACACTCCTCAAGATCAAAAGCCTAAAACTGGCAGCCCTGCTAATTTCTTGGCTATGGCTCGGGATGTTGGTGCCACAGGCAACGCGCCTCAGACTATTTCAGCTCAAAATATCGATATCGAACGTTCTGTTCCTTACCGCAAGGTAGATTACAACCGTTAAATTGTAAAAATTTTACTTGGAAGTTATTCAGAGAGGACTTTACTTCCTCTCTTTTTTGTTAATAATTTGCCACTAAAATTCCGTTAAGGTAAATTAACTTGCAGGCGGGAAGTCACGCGCTCTACCGCTTCGGTGAGCGTCGGGATGAAAGCCGAGCAAGTTGACGATAGCAGCCGAACCGCACAATACGAAGTATTTGGGGTCTGGTTGAGGAAACGAGCAAAAGTGCAATATTGTTGACGTTGCCAGAACCG
>JAYUSV010000320.1:0-17237 GCA_043755495.1 Synechococcales cyanobacterium | reverse complement strand
GAAGCCTCATACCACTTGGCGATCGAATCTCCAATGCCCGCTACTAATGTTCGCTGGGGAGCCGTAGCTACAATCCCATAGTCCAAAATCAATAAATTAGGACAGACAGCCAGAGACACGTCATACAAAAAAGCGCCTGCGGTCGAATAAATATTTGATAGGGCAGTCCAGGCCGCACAAGTGGCCGCTGTGGTCGGAATTGTCACTACTGGCAACTGATTTTGGTGCGCCAACAGCTTTGCTAAATCTAAACACTTGCCACCACCGATTCCAATCACTACATTGGCCTGATGGGCTTGCAGCGATGCCGTCAAATTTTTGAGACTGGTTTCGCAGCAGTCTGGGTGATAATTGGCCATCTCGATTTGCAATTGGGGATTAGCCAACAGACAAGTTAACTGAGGCAAGGCCAAACTGCGATCGCCACCAACAATCAGGGGTCGATCGCCAAGTTGAATGATTTGGCCTAAAGATTCCAGTAAAGCCTGTTCTCCGCGCACCACTGCTGCCGGAGCCACCATCAAAGTCAAAGATTCCATTATTCCGCCCTCTAAAAATCTGCTATCAGAAAGATAGTTGGGGCACAGCTAACTGTGCCCTGCCATTAATTCTAGCTGTTTTTCTTCGTTTGGTATCGACATTAGCTTTTCGGCAATTAAATAATTCATGCCAATCAAAAATATCTGGAGCGGTGCTTCGCCTGGTTCTCGATCAATAATCATCATATGGCTAGCGAAATTCATGTCATTTACTCGATGGTAAACAGCCGGGACTGGGCAAATGATAAAGGTTTACTTCTGTCAAGCATATGTTTTTTAGATTTAAGGCTTTTCCTGGGGTTGACAAGCCAAACATTAATTACTAACATAAGGTCTGTACTTAACTTGCCCCCTGGTTTCACAGGGTAATATTTATGACTAAATTATTTGTGTGGATTGCGATCAGTTCTATTTTGGCAGGAAGTTTTGCGACAGCAGTCCAAGGCATGGTGGTTAACCATGACTTCATCGCAAAAAATCTCGTTCTTGTAGATAGTTTTAAGGGCATAGCCGCAAGTGGGTACGATTGGAGTCACATTTTTTTAAATCACTCACCTTCTGGTGATGTTGCAAAGCAGAGATTAAAAGCAGATTCTGAATATGCGTACAGCATTTATCAAAATATGACCGACAATCAGATAAAAGCGTGTGTGCAAAGAGCTTGGAAAAGTAGAGAGAAAATTGAAATTCAGGCTGCGGCACCTGGGAAATCAAGGAGAATTAAGTATCGTGGGTATGATGCAGATACAAAATACACTCTTGAAATATGGCAGAATGAAGACACTGGCTTTATAGAAACAGCCTATCCTGTAAAAGCTAAAAAGCCCTAAATTTGGTCAGTCAGTTAGATTGTGAAAAAGCACACAAAATTATAGTCAAAAAAAATTCACGTAAATTTCAACTATGATTTTACACCTATGTTTATGAAATATACTTTATTGAGATATACTTGCCATGCAGTTAGAAATTAAGGTTGATCGCAATTCAGTGAATGAGCGCTTACAAAGTGGTAAGGAAATCCTCCTGGAAATTGCGTGGGAAAACAATGGCTCATACTACCCAATGAACCCATGGTTGGACTTTGGAGTGGTTATTTTAGGATGGTGGAGCACAGCTATTTCATCAGTTGCCAAGGGTGAGCAAGATAGCGTAAAACTTTCCTTTATGGACGGTCCCTATGCTTTGATGATGAAAATTAATCGAATAACCCAGGAAGTTACGCTATCTTCAGAAAATGGGAAATTTGAGGCTAAGTCATCAATCAATGAAATCAAGAGGCAATTGATTTTAGCAATTGAAAAGATTGATCGAGATTTACTAGATATTGATATTGTTGGTGCTGATCGAAACTACTTAGCTGAATGTATTAAGCTACTTAGCTAAGAGTGCGGGATAAAATATCGTCAATGTTTTTGCCTTTCGTCAAGGTAACAGTCTGAAACTTAGGAGGCTACCTGTAATTTTGGTTAGTTGCACCCCGCCATTAATTCTAGCTGTTTTTCTTCGTTTGGTATCGACATTAACTTTTCGGCGATCAAATAATTCATGCCAATCAAAAATACTTGTAAAGGTGCCTCGCCAGCTTCTCTGTCAATAATTGCCATGTGGCTGGCAAAATTCATATCGTTTACTTGACGATAAGCCGCTGGAATCGGGCGAACAGTGGTAATTGGCATATCCAACAGCAGCGGGAAGTTAGCTGCGGGGATCGCACAGGCTTCGTTCATGGTGGTTTGGACAAAGATCAAAAACTGGTGATCGGCTGGAGTGGTTACTCGATCGGGCATTACTCGGTAACAGAGATCTACTACTGTCACCATGTCTTGCCCAATGTTGAGCATGGTAATGCCATGGTTGAAGTTACCCAGGGTTTTGGGAGCCGGGGCAACGCGGACGATCGACTCAGCGGGCAACGCAAAGAAATAGTTGGGGGCAGATTCTTGGGGTTGGCAGACCGAAAACATCATCACCCGCAAAAAGTCTTCGCTATTGGCGGTGGTGGAAAGGCGCTGTTGGGGCAGATCAGTAAGAAGCATAGCGAGAAATTAGGGTGAAGGACTTAGACCAAAGCAGGAGTTTTGAGCATGTTTTCAACAGCAGTCAGCAGCTCTTGATCGGCGTGGGGCTTAGTGGTATAAGCCTTGGCTCCCAGGGCAAGAGCGAGCTGACGATGCTTTGTGCCACTGCGGGTAGTGAGCATAATCGTCGGAATCTGCGACAAGCGGGCATCTTGACGACAGTAGCTCAAGAACTCAAAGCCGTTCATATAAGGCATTTCGATATCACAAACCACCACTTGCACTTCGTGATGCTGGTTGAGCTGAGCGAGGGCTTCTTGACCATTGGCTGCTTGAAGTATTTGGTAGCCCGCACCAGAAAGAGTGCGCAGCAATCCTTGCCGCTGTACCAGAGAATCATCCACAATTAAGATGGTAATCTGGTTGTTGCCAGCACTATAAGGTAGTAGCTCTGCTTCGATCGCTTCACTGGCACCAAAAGCAATCGGTGTTTCTTCAGATGATAGAGGCGACTGCACCTTAGCAGAGTTATCTCTGGCTCGCAGCGAAACTGGACGACCACCAGTTTCATCGAGTAATGCTACTGGGTCGATCGCCAGGGTCAAACTACCATCGCCAAGGGTGCTAGAACCCTGCACAAAAGTGGGCATTGCGAATATGTTACCCACCGGAGTTATTACTAGCTCTTGCTCGCCGACAATTTTATCAATTGCCAAGCAGCGGCGGCCATTGGCTGCCTGCACCATAATTAGCAGACCCTGAGCAACCTCTGGTCGATCGGCTGTTACTGGGCAGTTGTAGCTAACCAAATCGGCCAAGCTTTGCACTGCAATTAGCTCTTCTCGAGAGCCATTTTGGTAGCGATAAAGTGCTTGGCCACCGGGCTTTTCTTGTAGCTGTTTGGGCAATGGAATCACAATCTGTTGGACAGAATCGGAGAGCAAGGCATAAGTTTTACCCTGAGATTTGCAAATCAACAGCCGAGCCGTAGTAAAACTAAGCGGAATTTGGAGACTAAAGGTCGTGCCTTTCCCCACAACAGATTTCACCGAAATCGAACCCTGAAGAGCTTCAACTTGAGTTCTTACTACATCTAAGCCAATACCGCGACCAGAGAGTTCGCTAACTTTATCAGCAGTCGAAAATCCTGGATGGAATAGCAGTTCAGCTAATTCGGTTTCATTGGCAACAGCAGCTTGATCTGCCGAAATCAGACTTTGCTCTACCGCTTTTTGCCGAATCCGCACAAAATTCAAGCCACCACCATTGTCTTTAACTTCAATAGTTGTGCGGTTGCCATGGTGATGAGCACTTATGGTAATTTGGCCACTATTATTTTTGCCTTGAGCAGCTCGAACTTCAGGGGTTTCTAAGCCGTGATCATAGGAGTTGCGAATCAGGTGAAGTAAAGGATCATAGAGCTTTTCAGCAGTAGATTTATCGACTAAAACACTGGTGCCAGCCAAGATTAACTCGGCAGGTTTTTTGTGTTTAGTGACCATTTGCTGCACCAGACGCGGGAAGCGATCGAACACTGTAGAAATCGGTTCCATCCGGGCTTGTAACAATTCGTCTTGAGCGACTGCGAAAATTCGCTGGCGTTTATTTTGGCTATTACGCAATCGCCCACTAGAACTTTCTAGGTTTTCTAGTTTCTCACCCAACAGATCCATGTGATCTGAGAGCTTTTGAATCAGCATGTGTAGATCACTATACACATCCATTTCTAACATATCAAAGCTAGGTTGATTAGCTCCGCTAGGTACCTCAGTCCAGGCTACTTTGGTGGAGTCTGCTGGTTTGCGATTTTCTTGACGGCGGCTGACGCTGCGCGATCTATCTACATGGAGCAAGTTTTTGTCTGACCAATGACGAATAGCGCCTAGTTGGTTGTGTGCACGACCAAGTTCTTCGATCGCTTCTTTGACAATTTGATAGATGTTTTCGGTGCGGTTGTTTTGCTGACTTTCATCAATCAGCAACTCACTAACAGCATGGCTGAGGCGATCTAAGCGTTCGATCGCCACCCGAATAGTGGGAGCATTAACATTAATGGTGGCAGCAGCCGGTGGAGCCTGTGGTGGTAGAGCTTCTGGTAACTCGGTGGAGATAGAATGAAGAATTCGATCGATCGCGGAAAATGGACTAGGCAATTGGCCAGGAAAATTACTAGTGGCCAGCGCCGACGATTGATAATCAGCTATTGGCATAACCGTAGCTAAGTAATTATGATGATGAGTATCGGTATCAGTTGCTAATTGCTCGGCTTCATCGACCAATGATCCGCTAGATTCTATGCATGGCTCATATTCAGGAACTGATAGATCACCACTGTTTTCAATCGCTTCTACCAATTCATATTCTTCTAGCTCGTCTAGCTCAAGATTATTGATAGCAGGCTCTATGGCTGCATCAAACAGATCAAATAAACCGCTATTATCGTTCTTAGTCGGTTCTGCCTCCACATCAAATAACTCAAGCAGATCGCTGTTGCTGTTCTTAGTGGGTTCTGCTTTTATGTCAAATAACTCAAACAACTCATTGCCACTAGTATTTTCTATGCTTAAAAAGTCTAAAAACTCACTGATATCACCATTGTCTGGTATTTCCTCATCAAAATCAGTAGCGTCTAATATTTCTAAGAAGTCACTGTTATTATTTTTATTTGGTGAATTTACTGGCAACTGCTCATCAGTAGCTTGGGGGGCTGTGGCAATTAGACATTGAGTTAAAGCAGCAGATACTGTGCCACCATTTTCTCGATCGCCTGCCAAAATTTCAGTGCGAGCCGATTCAAAATTAGCTAAAGCTACTTCACCAATGGTGATGATCATGTGGGGATTTAGTTCGATCGCTCGCAAGGTAGCTTCGGCAATTTGGCTAATTCCTGGCAGGCTATAGGAGGCACCCAATTCTAAAAAGAATGCGGCTTGGGTTTTTAATAGCTCTCTGATTTGGCTTTTGTCACCAGTAGCCAAAGAAGCTTTGATCTTATTTAGGTCTTCGGGTACACTGTCGCCAAAGATCAAACCAACTATATCAAATCCTAAATCTTCGGCGGTCGGTAGTGGTGCTTCCCGCCCAAAAAAATCACCAAGCTTAGCTTGCAACCGTGCAAACAAGTCGGCAGTTTGTTCTAAAATTTGCTCTTCATCACACTCATAACCAGTCAGTACCGCTGAAAGCGGAGCATAGAGAACTTCGTAGCCCTCTAATAATAACGCCCCTAGTTCATCATCTATAACTAGTTCTTCGGGGTATAGTGCCTGGAAGACATCTTCTAAATGGTGGGCAATAGTTTCGATCGTCTTAAAACCGCAGTTGGCCGCGCCACCTTTAATCGTGTGCGCCGCCCGCATGAGGGTATGGACGCGCTCAATATTTTTCTCTGCCAAAAGAGCTAGAAGGGTTTGCTCAATGGTTTCAATTAGTTCTGCCGATTCGATCGCAAAGTATTGATCAAGTGATTCGGTCATTTGAGAGTCGGTCATGGGAGATGGGTTTTGGGGGTGGCGTGAGCGACGCGAACGGTCAAGAAATACGTTTGTCAGTGGGGTTTTATCAATAAGGGGACAATGGTAGGGGCTGCCTACCATTGCCCCAAGGGATTCTAATCAACCTTAAAGCGACTAACGCTAGTTTGCAGGTTATCAGAAGTAGTTAACAGCTCCTTGAAAGACGACGAGAGCTGAGTAGCGCTGTCGGCTGTCTTGATTACGATTTCTGCAACGTCGTTCATTACCACAGTCAGTTTTTGGGACTCTTGGTTTTGGTTGTTAGCTGCTTTGGAAATCGACTGCACCAGGCCGCCAATTTCGCTGGTTGCAATTACGATTTCGCTGAGAGTTTGGCGAGTTTCGTTAACTAACTGAGTACCTTGAACTACCTGGGCAATCCCCACTTCCATCGCTTCGGTCACTTCGTTAGTACCGCTGCGGATTTCGTCAACCAAGCGGCTGATTTCGGTAGTTGCATTAGCCGATTGATAAGCCAAGGAACGTACTTCGTCGGCTACTACCGCAAAGCCTTTGCCATACTCACCAGCTCTAGTTGCTTCGATCGAAGCATTTAGCGCCAACAAGTTGGTTTGAGTAGCAAAGTTTTCGACCAAGCTTACTACCTTGGAGATCTTCTGGAAAGTTTCACCCAAGCGCTTCACTTTTTTGCCAGTTTCCGACACAGTAGAGCGAATTTCTAAAATTTCGTTTACAGTGCATTCAATCAATCGATCGCCATTTTGCACAGTGCTGTTCGCAGCATTTACTGCTCGATCGATCTGCATGGCAAACTCAGCCACTTCTGCGGAAGAAGTTTCCAACAGTTTTACTTGGTTCATCGCCGAGTCTAGTCGATCGATTTCACCCTGAGCTTGGCTAGATAGACCTTCTACCAACACGTTGTTCAAGCTAGAATTTTCGCTCATGCTCTTGGCTGCTACTTGCACTTGGCGTACCAAAGACCGCAAGCTCTGAATAGTGGTGTTGTAACCATCAGCAATTGTGCCAATTTCAGTTTCCGATAAAGGAGCACGGATAGTAAGGTCGCCTCGGAAAGAAGGCTCCAATGCTTTCAAGACGCGCATGGCTTCTTGCTCTAAGCCTTCTCTTACTCCCCGTTCCCGACTGAGAGACTCGGCCAGTTCTTTTTCTTGGGTTTGGATTTGAGCTACATAGCTAGTGAGCTGTAGTGCTACTGCCAACTGGTTGGCAATTTGAGTTACTAGTTCGCTATCGTTTTCTTGCCATTTGCGCGGAGCATCATTTTGATAAACTGCTACCAAGCCCCAAAGTTTGTCGCCTTGAAAGACCGGAGCGATGATGTATGCTTTGGCTTGATACTTCTCTAGGGCATTGACATAGCACTCCGGGAAATTCTTACCATAAATATCATCTACAACAGTAACTTTTTTGCCCTTGGAATAGCGACCGCCAGCAGTTTCTTGCAGGTAAGTATCAGTTTGAGTGTTGTCGCCAGTGTTCCACTTGCGTACTACACATTGGTCACTTTGAGTACGATTGCCTGATAAGACTGCATCTTTGCCCTGTTCTACTAGCAAAGACATCCAACCACTCGTTACTGCTTCAGCTACGACTTGACCACTCCAATCGGTATTAAATTGGTAGACAACCGCCCGATCGGCATTCATCGCAGTGCGTAACTCTTGGGTAACATTTTGGAAAACTGCATCAATTTCTAAAGTTTGACGAATTCTATCAGTGATTTTAGCCAGAGTTTGCTGTTGTTCAGAACGAATCCGTAGCTTGTTCAGGTAGCCGATTTGCTCCATAGCGATGCCGACTTGCAAACCAATCTGGCGCAAAGTTTCAATTTCATCCTCTTGCCATTTGCGTGCTTTGTCGTTTTGGTACATGGCGATTAAGCCCCAGAGATGTTTGTCAGCACCAAATACCGAAGCTATCGCATAAGCACGAGCTTCAAATTGCTCTAGCAATTCCATGTGGCAAGCTTGATGGCCAGACAGGTAGATATCATCAACTGCCAAGGTGCCGCCGTCTTTGTAGCGACCGCCTTCGTTGCGCTGTAAGAAGGTATCAGCAACCATTGGTATTGAAGTCATCAGGCTATTCCAGCCTGCTGCTACCGATTCGGCCACGAAGTTGCCACTCCAGTCGGCGTTGAAACGATATACAGCTACCCGATCGACTCCTAAGAGCTTGCGGCTTTCTTGAGTGGCGATTTGTAGCACAGTTTCTTCGGTTTTGGCGCTCCGAATCCGTTCCTGCATTTTGGCCAAGCCTTTTTCCCGTTGGAATTGGGCGGTCATTTGCTGGTTTTGGAACTGCTGGTGACGTTGGTAGAGAGTCTGTTGCAGTGGTTGACTGAATTTGGTGGCAAATCCTTGTAATGCTTCGAGTTCGCCTTTTTGCCAGTTACGAGGGCCAGAGTTTTGGTAGGCACCGAGCATTCCCAAAAGCTGGTCGTTATAAATAATCGGCACTACTAAGTAAGCGCGAATTTGATAAGAATCTAAGATTTCTACTAAGCAACGACTGAGGTTTTTAGTCTGAATATCGTTAACAGCATAGTACTGCTTATAGTTTTCGTTGTTGATCGAGTAGTCGAAGTTAAATCTGTCACCAGCTTTGACCCAGTTTACATCTACCGATTCGGTAACTACTTTGCCACTCCAGTCTGGGTTATAAGCAAATACCATCACCCGATCGACTTGTAAGCTGCTGCGGACATTTTCAGTCAGTTTTTGGAGTAAACCTTGAGCCTCTAAGTTGATTGCGTTGATCGGGTCGCGGTTTTGTACCAACTGGAGCAAGGGCAAGCTAGGCTGAATTGCTAAAGTAAGCTCTAAGGTAATTTGAGCTAACAGGTTGATTTCACCATCAGTCCAGCGGTGGGTGCGGCTGCACTGTTGTAGTACCAACAGACCCCATACCTTCTGGAGTCCATAGCTGTTGGACTCACTAGCATAGTCGTTTAGTAAGATTGGGATAGTGATTTGTGAGCGCACCTGAAGAGTTTCTAGAACCTGCTTTTGGTGTGGAGAAGCAGAAATAATATCCAATTCTAGATAGCGCTGGTTTTGGTAGTCAGCAGCATAGTCGCCACCAAAGGCAATTAGTGGTAACTCGGTGCCCAATGATGGACTAAAGCCATTATTGACGGCTTCCGAAATTATTTTGACAGTTTTACCATCATTAACTTGGCCAACAAACACTCGATCAATGTTCAAGATATTTTGTAGTTCGCTAGTGGCCATCGCCAAAGCAACTTCGCTGTTTTTAGATTGACGAATTTTGGTGGCAACGCCATGAATGCGTTGTTGCTCGCTCTTACTAGCGCCAGTGGCAGCCGGAGCAGCAGTTTTGGTCGGTGGAACTGAGCGATCGTACTCCGGTTCCATTTGCAGCTTAGTGTTTTCTACTTTCATAGTAGTTTCTGGTTGATCGGCACTTCTGCTTTTAAACATGGACTTTGTCTCCAATTTTGTTAGGGATGAATAGGAATAAGCGGGGAGCGGTGAAATTATTAAAGTTTGTTTGTTATAGATTCATCGCTTGAAAAATACGGGACAAATCAACTAGCAACCAGGTGCGGTCTGCCGAGTCGAGAAAGTAACCACTTAAAAATCGGCTCATTTTAGCAGCAATAAAATTGTCATCAATCGGAATTGCTAAAGCCGGATCGTAGGTCATCACCGAGATAGTTCGATCGACTACTAACCCAATAGTGGTTGTCCCAATTTGGACCATCAGCACGGTGGCTTTGGTAGCTTGGGGGCAGCGCTGACTGTAGTATTCACCGCCCATAAACTGTGCCAAGTCGGCAACCCAGGTAGACTTACCGCGCCAATTGACAATACCTAATAGGTAAGGAGCCATTTGGGGGACTGGTAAAACCTCGCTTACTGGTAGCTCGATCGCTCCTTGTAAGTTGCGCAGAGAGAGTAGAGCTTGAGTGTCTGGCTGAATGCTAAAACCCAAAAATCTTTCTTCTGTTGCACCGATCTTTAAATCGGCAGACCGACCCAATGACTGACTCAAGGGCTGGCCGGTCGATATATTGGCTAATTGAATTGCTGAAACCATAACGACCCTAGTTCATTAACTGACTGACGGTTTGAATCAATGTTTGCTCATCTACAGATTTACTCAGATAAGCATCAGCACCGCTCATGTTGCCCCAAGTCCGATCCATTTCTTTGTCTTTAGTCGAGTAAATTACTACCGGAATTGACTTGGTATTAGGGTCGTCTTTGAGCTTGCGGCATAGCTCAAAACCGCTTTCTCCGGGCAAAATCACATCGAGTAAAATCAACGACGGTCTTTGTTGTTTAACCCGAATCTCGGCTTCTTCGCCGCTGGTCACACCCTGGACGGTGTAGCCACTACCTTCAAGGCAGCGTTTCAGCTTTTCCATTTCGGTCTTACTATCTTCAACAATTAAAACTTGGCTCATGACTGACTCCTTACGGTGATGTGTTTTTCTAAAATTTTTAATACGGTTTCAGCAGAGACGGGTTTAGATAAGAAATCTGTAGAACCCACCATTTTGGAACGCATTCGATCGACCAAACCATCTTTACCAGTCAAAATCACTACTGGAATATGCTTTAGGCTGGGGGTCTTACGAATTTGCGCACAAACTTCGTAACCATTGATAATCGGCATCAACAAATCCAAAAAAATAAAATCTGGTTTGTTTTTGATCAACTGCGGCATGATTTTAAGTGGCTCCTGTACGCCATAGCAATCGTAACCATGAGCTGTCAAAATTTGGCTGAGAGTCTGATAAACCAATGGGCTATCGTCTATACAGGCCACGGTGATGCCCTTTTTAATGATTTTAGGGGTACGATTTTCAATCGATCGACTAGGTACAGCAGTTCGAGAAAGACCGATCGAACCAGATTTGAGAAAGAACAAGATCGACTTGGCTAATTCTGGCAAAGGATATTGATGTTCGACGGCTAAATCTCGCATGGTTTTGGTGCCATCGATCGTCGAGAGCATCATTTTTTCACTAGAGTCTGCGGGCAGAGAAGCAATCAGGTCAGTTTTTTGAACTACTGGAAACAGGTTAGGCGAAAAAGCGATGTTAAAATTCGTCTGCCATTCTTGCCATGCCTTCACCGCTGTCTTCAAGATTGGATCAGTTTCGAGCAGCGGTAAAAAGAAGATGGACTTGCTAGAAGTATCATATTCTTCGTCATCATCTGGTCTTTGCGGATCGTAGCTAACTATCTTGATGTTGAATTTATCTTCAGTAGATTTACTAAGCTGAATTAAATCGAAGAAGACTTCAGTAGCTACCCCGATAGTGATGTTGGTCAGTTCTTGTCGAGTGAGCGTATCCTCAATCATCAAGTCTACTAACCGCAAAGAGCTTTGCTGCGGGGTACGAGGATTAGAAATAATTTCTATCCACTCTTTAGGAACCGGATTTTCTTGCTTAGCTAAATGTCGTTGCCAATATGATGTGGGGTCACTATTAGCCCCTAACCATATCAGTCGCCCTAGTCTAAAAACAAAGGCAAAACAAGTTTGTTTGTTGAGAGACTCAACTACTAGCTCTCCACTAAAGTTGCTCTGTCTAAACTTTTGAATCTGAACGATGACGTTCTTAAGATCCGCCTCCGAACTTTGTTGCTGGATTAATTCTGTACTAGCTGTACTCATAGAGCACGTTCTCTCGTTTATGACATGGCGTGGAATGGCAGTAGCAAGCTGTAAAGATTGCCTGAGTCTAACGTTCCCTATCCATGGCCATAATCAAACAAATTATTAAATTATTTGTTTGAGCAATATTAAAAACTATACTAGCGCTAAGCGATGAATCAGCTCAAAAACTTTATCCGGGCGATTTTGAGCGAAAATCACTTTTGTGATTAAACTATGCATTAACCAACCACCCGAATTGGCCCTTCAGTGCTAGCACTGAAAAATTGACGAACTACCGGGTCAAGAGTGGTATCAATATCGGCTGTGCGACCATTCCATTGGACTTTGCCTTGGTGCAGAAAAATAATTCGATCGGTAGTCCGCCGAATGGTGCTGTCTTGGTGTGTCACCATCACATGGGTTTCACAGCCGCCTTGAACAGTTTGCAGGTTGCGCACTAGGTCTTCGATCACGGTAGAAGCGATCGGGTCGAGTCCAGCAGTCGGTTCATCGTAGAGTAATACTTCCGGGTTGTCTTCTGGCCGTTCTGGGTTAGACATAATGGCGCGAGCAAAGCTCACCCGTTTTTTCATACCACCCGAGAGCTGATCAGGATATCGATCGGCGACACCTTTCATTCCCACCAGCGAAAGCTTATCTTCTACCAGGCTGCGGATTTTTTTGCGGGAGAGGTTGCTCTGTTGAATCATCCGAAAGCCCACGTTTTCTTCTACGGTCAAAGAGTCAAACAAAGCGGCTTGTTGGAAGACCATGCCAATATACAAGGGATCTTGAGCATCTTCGATCGAACCCAGCCGTTTTTGCCCCAAGATATACACACTGCCGCTATCTGGAGTCAACAGTCCGGCGATAATTCGCAAAATGGTCGATTTGCCCGTACCCGAAGGGCCGATAATCCCCAGTCCTTCTCCTTTATATATGTCTATATCTACGCCATCTAAAATTACATTGTCACCAAATTTTTGGCAGATATCCCGAAGCTGAATGATCGGTTCGCGCATATCAAGTCTCGCTGCAAATTTCGTTGGTTGCGTTGTTTTGTAAATCGATGGTCAAGGCTTGTCCCCATTTAATGGCGATCGCGCTATCGGTGAAAGGGATTTTACAATTTTCTTGATTTTCGCACAGGAGTTCCAGTTCGATTTGTTTTCCATCTGGCGGATCTAGAGGATCCGCAATTTCGCCATTGATTAATAACTGCACTGCACTCACTGTAGATAATAAAATGCTCTGTGGATCTTTGATGCCTCGGCGACTGGGTTTACCCCAGGTAAGCTGCTGGCCTTTTTGACCCAAAATGGCGCGGATATCGTATTTTGCTCGATCGAAGTCCACTGCCCAGCGCTCGTAAGCCTGAAGCTTCTGAAATTCGTCCCAGCCCACCCAGGCTAGGCCAATAAAAATAGCCAAGAACACCAACCAAGCTAAACCTCTAGCCATTTTTTGCTCCTAAAAACGCTAAAATGCCGAAAATTGACCACCACTAATTGCCAAATCTGAGGCTTCGGATGATAATTACACTGAGTATTAGCGCTTAGTATCATCACTAGCATTGTGGCTCAATGTAGAATATTGAAAGAAATAAGTCTATAGATGCGATTATACAATGGCCAATTCGGGTAGACCAAACCAAATTGACCTTTTGTCTACCCAGAACCGCTGGCTCATACTCAACGCTGTCCCCACCAAAATATATGGAAATCCATTGCACGCGCATTGGCTGTGCTCGTCCCCTCAACATCTTCCCGGAATTGGAAGATAGTGCGCTGTTAAAAACAGTCCCGCAGCGTCATTGCCATAACTGTGGAATGCACCTAATTTTGGATGGTCGGTATATTCCCTTTCAGCGATTGCGCCAAGGTGGTTTTGGCTCGGTATTTTTGGCCTACGATCGACGCACGCCCACCATGAAGCGCTGCATTGTCAAACAACTGCGATTCAACACCAGCTTTACACCGGCTCAAATTACCACTGCTACAAACTTGTTTCATCGGGAAGCTGAGGTTTTAGAATCTTTGGGTGAGCATCCGCGCATCCCGCGCTTTTTTGCTTTTTTAGAAATCGATGCCGAAGAATTTAGCAGTGCGGTACCTCAAAGACTATTGTATTTGGTTCAAGACTATATCGCAGGCCAAGATCTTCAGCGAGAACTGCAAACCAAAGGAAAATTGAACGAGATAGAAGTACGGCAGATTTTGCAGGAAGTGTTAGAAATTTTAGACTTCATGCACAGCCGCAATGTTATTCACCGTGATGTTAAGCCTTCCAACATTGTGCGTGACCTATCTGGCAAACTATACCTAATTGACTTTGGAGCGGTCAAACAGATTATCAGCACCGCTACCACCATTGCTCAAGTTCCGGCTCTGGGTGTTACTGGTATTTGTACCCCAGAATATGCCCCCGCCGAACAGCGCCAATGTCACGCGATCTATCCTTCCTCTGATCTCTATGCTTTGGGTGTCACCTGTCTACACTTAATGAGTGGTGAGCATCCACCCAACCTGTTTGACTTTCGTAATCACACTTGGCTGTGGGATAAAGTAGGAATCGATCAGCAAAGCCAGCTCTTTCGGGTGCTAGAGCGGATGTTGAAAGAAGTCCCAATCGATCGATTTCAATCTGCCCGCGCAGCTTTGGTTAGCCTAAATGGTGCCAAAACCCTCGGAAACGGCTTAGGCAATAATAATGACACGGTTATTCCGCTCGATACTCATCCCCAACAATCACCTAGCAAGTTTTTAGTGCCTGCCAACCGACGATTGGCAGCAGCCGGAGTAGGGATAATTGGTGGTTTAATGGCCACTGGCCTCTTGGCGTTCAACTTAATGAAGCCGCCTACCACCGGGAGTTTTGGTAATTATTCACTGTTGAGCGCCGAGGGTACTAACAGTCCAGAGTTTCAGAAATTCAAAAGAGATGGAATCACGGCTTTAAGCCAAAAAAATTATCCGGTGGCAGTGCAAAATTTTCAGGCTGCATTGGTGAAAAACCCTAATGCGCCCGAAACTCGTATCTTTTTAAATAATGCTTTGATTGGCAATGAACCCAGTCAAACAATTGCTGTTTCGGTGCCAATTAATGAAGAACAGAGCAATTATCGGGCACTAGAAATGCTGCGAGGTTTTGCCCATGCTCAACAAAATTTGAATAGCAACAAAAAAGCCAAAATCAAAATCGAAATTTTTGATGACAGTGATAAAGAAGACAAGGGTGAGAAAATTGCGAAACAATTAGTCGATCGACCAGATATTTTAGGGATAGTTGGTCACAACAGCAGCGGTGTGAGTTTAGCGGCAGCAGAAATCTACAACTCTCGTCAGTTGCCATTTATTACTCCCATGAGTATCAGTAGTCAGTTGACGGGTAGCCATAAGCCCTTCATTTTTCGTACTAATGTCCGAGGTGAAGTTGTAGCCCAAGAACTAGCTAACTTTATGCTGAATAAAAATAAGAAAAAGAAAGCAGCAATTTTTTATGTGCCCACAAGTCTTTATAGCAAAGAATTGAAAGTACAGTTTTCACAGAAGTTGGTTTCGGCAGGTGGTGAGGTAGTAGAATCTTGTGATCTTACTGAATCCAGTAATATTAATAAAAATTTCAATCAGGCGATCGCCAAAAAAGCCGAAGTGATTGTATTGTTTCCTAGTCACAAATATCGCAAAAATGCTTGGGCCGTATTAAGAAACCGCCAAGAGCAGCACCCTAACACAGTTGTATTTGGTGATATCGCTACTCTCTATAGCTTTGAAACCCTAAACGAAGCACGAGGTGCGGCACAGGGCATGATGCTGGGGGTTTCTTGGCATGTTGATGAAAAAGATACGCCTTTCTCTCGGGAATCGCGTAACATCTGGCAGAGCAACGTAAATTGGGCAACGGCTACTTCTTACAATGCTTTACAGGCAATGGGCGCAGCCATTCAAGCAGATCCAAAGCCCGCTCGCACCACAATTCGAGATCTTCTGGCCAGTATGAAGTTTGCTGGTGCTGCTGGCGAGTTTCAGTTTTTTAATGGAGACCCCAATGAAAGAGTTACCATGGTAAAAGTCGAGAAAACTGGTATGAATCGCCGCTATGGCTCTGGAACTGGTTATGACTTTGTACCCATGAACCCGGTAGCTAGCACCAATAGGCTATCTTTACCACCGGCATCACCACCACCACAACATAGTCGTGCTGCGTTCTAAAACCTGCCGCCTCTTTTTTGGCGGACAAGCTATTTCTTTGGTGGGTACTTGGATGACCCAGACTGCGGTGCTGTGGCTGGTTTATCAGTTGACCGGCTCCGCTGTATATTTGGGACTGATTGCTTTTTTAGAACAGATTCCCAACTTTTTGTTGGTGCCTATTACCGGCGGCATTATTGAGCATGGCGATCGACGTAAAATTCTGCTGACGACTCAAGCACTGTCACTGTTTCACGCCTTGGCTTTGGCTCTATTAGTTTTTAGTCATACAGTACATATCGAGTCTTTAATTATACTTAGCCTCATTCGGGGTGCAATTAGTGCCTTTGATATTACTGCCCGCCAAGTATTTATTGCCGATATTGTGACCGATAAACCAGAGTTGCGATCGGCAATTAGTATCAATGCCCTAATTATTAGTACAGCTCGGTTTGTCGGGCCAGGGATTGCTGGGTTGCTAATTGCCCATAGTGACTTAGGGGTTTGCTTCGCCATTGATACCCTCAGCTATTTGGTGGTAATTGGCACGCTGCTGTGGATCCAAATTAAGACTCCGCTTGCAGCGGAGGCCGGAACACCTTGGCAACGATTTCGAGCCGGTTTAAGCTATGTATTTAGTAATGCGGCCTTGCGATCGATCTTAATTTTGTTGGCTGCTATGGGTTTTTTAGGTGGGTCTTATCCAACTCTTACCCCAATTTTTGCCCGCGAAACTTTTCAAGGTGGCTCCGATACCTTAGGCTACTTGCTAGCGGCGGCAGGGATTGGTTCTTTAGTGGGCAGTATTTATCTAAGTTGGCGACAAGAAAAGCGTCGTTTGGATCGACTGTTGCTGATTTCGGTGGTGGGGTTGGGCTTAGGTTTAATTGGCTTTGCTCAATCCCATATATTTGGCCTGTCGCTATTGATGATGTTTGTAATTGGTTTATGCTTGGTGCTACAAGCAGCTATTTGTAATATGTTGCTCCAGACTTTAGTGATCGATCGGCATCGAGGAGTAGTAATGAGTTTGTTTACGGTGGCCTATATTGGCATGACTCCTTTTGGTAATTTGTTAATTGGCCGAGTAGCGGCAGTCATTGGAGCTAGCAGTACTTTGACTATCAACGGTGTTTTGTGTTTGCTCGGGTTTACTTTAGCCGGAAAAATCACCCAGGAGTTGGCTAGTTGCGACTTGGATGCTTAGCAAGCATTTTTATACTAGTACGGTCTTCTCAAGCCATTTCTACAACTCGATCCAATACGGTTCGCTTAAGCTATCAGAAGATCCACGAAATGGGTTGGGTGAGCGGAGTCGAACCCCAACCCAATGAATTCATTGATTTCCAATGGTGT
>JAYUSV010000319.1:0-17248 GCA_043755495.1 Synechococcales cyanobacterium | reverse complement strand
TTTTTTCAATTCATAGGTTTGGCCTTGGCAGAAGCGAAGCTATCGAGTACCTTAAGGTATCTATCTCTTTATCTAACTCCCATGGAACTCCAAACTCTGCAAGAGCGCGTCCGCTACATCGAAACTAAGCGCACTTGGCTACGTGGCTTGTTGGCTGACCCTCAACATACCAATTTGGCGATCGATATCAATCAAGCCCTGATTGAACTAGAAGACTTGGCTGCCGAGTTTGATCGGACTTTCCCTAATGGTGTAGAAGCAGCGCCTCCTAGTAATTAAACCCAGCTATTTTCTCCGAGGTGCATTTTTAGTAATCTTCGGCTTAATAGGTTTGGGTATATTTTGAAGAGTATTAAGACAAAACTGCTCTTCTTCCGGCTTGTTATCCTGACGATATAGTTCTGCTGCGATCTCTAGATCAATGGCTGCATTGTTGTACTGTTTTTGTTGGAGATGTGCTAGGCCACGTCCTCGATAAGCAGCCGCATTACTGGCATCATACTTGTAATCAACATAGCCGGGATTTATTGTTGGCTGGGATATCGGAGGTAAGTTGGAAGTTCCTAGTCTTGGGTCATAAGATGAACTGCCAGGCAGTTTTGTGCTGGATCGGGTGGCAAATCGATCAATGAAATCGTCATAAGATACGATAGCTTGATTGTAGTTTCCGTAGGCTGAATAGATTTGGGCTTTTCTTAAGTAGGCCGGTTGGTATTTTTCATTAATTTGAATTATCTCATTCATATCTATTAATGCCTGAGCATAATTTTGTACCTCGATCAATGCTGTGCTGCGAAACCAATGATGCTCAAGTCTGTTGGGGTTCAATTCTCTTGCCAGCAATAAATCGTAGTCTTTAATGGCTTGTTCATAAGACTGATTCTTGAAATAGATCTTGGCGCGAAGTGGTAAAGATCTTGAGCTAGAGCCACCAATATCGATCGCTCGACTGTAACTAGCTATGGCTTGTTCCGTTTGGCTATTTCTTTCATAAGAACTACCCAACAAATCATGAGCATATTCCGATCTGCTATCTAGGATGATAACCTGTTCTAGAACTTTAATTGCTTGGTCATAGTTCTCCTGATTATACAATACTAACCCTTGCCATTCTAATGGCAAAGTATTTTTAGGCTGGATTGCTGCGGCTTTTTGAAAACTTTTTAAAGCAGATGTATAATCGCTTATTCCATAAGCTGACTTCCCTGCCCCGATATAGGCTTCTATCATAGAAATATTTAATATACTAGCTTTTTCGTAGCTTCTTAAAGCGGCTTTATACTTATCCTGTCTGTAGTAGCATTCTCCACGTAAAAGATAAGCTTCTGCAAAATTTGAGTCTTTGGCAATAGCCTGACTTAAATACTCAATGGCCTCTTTGTAATTTTTTTTATAAAATTCATTTTTGCCCAGTAAATACAGTTCAGAAGCTACTTTCTCCGTCTGCGGATCAAATTCTCGATAAAAAGCAATCGGTACGCAAGATGCTGCCGATATACTTTCTTCGCCCTGACTGTTGATACAAATTAATTCTCCTTTAGTATTATAAACTCCTCCCCCACTCATACCTGGTATTGATTTGGAACTATGCAGTAAATCATGGCCACCTGGAGTCAATTTTTTTACAGTATTAGCAATGATTTTCCCGTCAAAAAAGTTCCACTCATCACCGTTGGTAAACCCCGAAGTAAATAGTTGATCTCCGCGTTTGATTTGAGTAGAGTCACCCATTTTAGCGACTGCATACTTAAATGGCGATCGAAACTTAACCAGTACCAAGTCGAGCAGGAAGGGGAATTCTTTAATCTCGCTGGCAGTATAGTTTTCTCCATCTGGAGTGGTCAACTCAATACTTGTGGGTTCTGCACAAGATTGGGCACCACTCTCTGCTGTACAAAGAACATGAGCTGCACTTAAAACAGTATAGGTATTGCCTTCTTTACCAATCAACACGCCAGAGCCGTTACCCCGATCGGCTGAAATTTGGACAGCAGTACCTTTGGCCGTAGACTCGATCGGATTAATCTTTTTACTCGGCTGATTAATAGACTGAGCTAAGCTCGCTGCGGGCAAAACGACCAAAAAAGTTAGAATGTTAACTAGTAAATACTGTGGTTTCATAAGTTTGCACAAGGTTTAACGGGAAACAGTTAAACCTTATTATGGGCAAGGAGTAAGATTTTTGTGCATATTTGATACAAGAATTTGATTAGAGCGGTCAACTACCTTGAAGTTGATGGGTAATTTTGAGAATTAGGTTAAAATAGAATGATGTTTTTGATACAGCAAGAGGCTCCGTGACTGATAACAGCCCTAAGGTTTGGCAAATAAATGCAGCAGGCATTCGACCTTGGATCAACTTTGCCCTGATATGCGCTTTAATAGGAAGCCTAGGCTTAGGATGGGTGCTCAAATCGGCGCTGCTGATCTTGGGTTTAATTATTCTGTTGCCGGTGGTGGCGATCGGGGGATTTATTCTCTGGTCTCGGCTTAATATCATTCAGGCAAACTGTCCGGTGTGTGATCAAGAATTGACCGGCTTTAAGGGCACTGAGCTAGATTGCCCAAGCTGCGGAGAGGCGTTGAAGGTAGCTAAGGGTTCTGTGACCCGTGTGGCTCCACCTAATACGATCGATGTTGCGGCGATCGAAATTGATACTCTCTAAACTCTCTATACATTTACCAAAAAAATCTACCAATCATGAGTTCTTCTAACCAACAAGAGTGGCAGCAAAAAATCAAGAATCTGAAGCTGGGTAACAAGCCCTCTGCTGCGGAGCCAACTCCCACTGAGCCTTTGATCCCAGAAATTCTTTCGGGTCTAGATGGGGAGCTATTTGAAGCCCAGGCTTGGCAAGAAAAAATTGCAGCCACCAAAAATTGGTTTGAACTGATGCCTAGCAGTGGCAAAATTGCGGTGGCGGTGGGTCTGGCGATCGGCGGCTTAATGCTGCTTAAGACTGTGTTTCAGTTGGTTACTTCCCTGATGACTTTGGGTGTGGTGGCCGTGGTTCTCTGGTTTGGCTACCGTTACTTCATTGGTTCTAAAGTTGATGGTAGTAATAATTAATCATCAAATGCCGTGCTTTTCATGATCGCTAAACCTGGGATCTAGCAAATGCTGGGCATTTGCTAGATCGAAACAAATATACAGTTGCAGCTTAGTTATTTGGCTAAACTGCAACCTTTTCCACTAACTCAGAAACCACAATCGGCTCCACAGGTAACTCGGCTAACTGCTCACCAATTTCTTGGCGCACAATATCTCGATATTCCATGAAGTGCTCATTCTGGGCACAGACCGATAGGTAGTGATCAAACACTTTGGGATTATGTACCAAAATCCCTATCAAATGATGCCAGAACTTCCAGCGCGTGCTGCGCACAATGCCCTGTCGCCAAATTACCAAGAGCAAAGCGCGCAGAATAATCAGTTCAGGGAACTGAGCCGGGGGCATGTGGCGGGGTGCGCCCATTTGGCGAAAACAGCGATAGGTGCGATCGAGGAACTTCTCGGGTTCATAAATCTCGTTAAAAGCTTCCACATACTCATTGGCAATCTCTGCTAATGGACGAGTGGGCACAAAGTTCATCAAAGCAGTCTGGTTTAGGTTGGCATTCTGCCTGCTCAGGCGACCTTCGCGCTCTAAGCGATGCCAGAGAGCGGTATTTGGTAATGCCTGGAGCATGGCAAAAGTAGTGGTAGGAATCCCAGATTGCTCAACAAACTGCACAATCCGTTTCCCGGCTCCGGTTTTTTCGCCATCAAAGCCAATAATAAAACCAGCCATTGGTCGGAGTCCGACTTTGGTAATCGCAGCGATCGAATCACTCAATGAGCCACGGGTATTTTGAAACTTCTTAGTCAGTGCCAAGCTCGCTTCATCTGGAGTTTCGATCCCAATAAACACCGCTGCAAAATTGCATTCCACCATTAAGTCCATTAGCTCCTCATCTTGAGCCAAGTCGATCGAAGCCTCGGTATCAAAGCGGAAGGGATATTGGTGTTCAGTCTGCCAGTCTTTGAGAGCACGGAGCAAGAGTTTTACGTTGCGTTTATTGCCGATGAAATTGTCATCCACCATAAACACTCCCCTTCGCCAGCCCAGGTCGTACAGACATTGCAGCTCGGCCAGAATCTGAGCTGGTTCTTTGGTACGGGGTTTGCGACCATACAGCACAATAATGTCACAGAACTCGCACTGAAAAGGGCAACCCCGCGAAAACTGCACCGACATCATGTCGTAGGCATTTAGCTCTAACAAATCATATCGGGGGACTGGCGTACCGGTTACATCGGGCTTCTCGCCGTTGGCTGCTCTAAAGACGCCGCTGGTATCTCCCCGTTCGATCGCCTCTACAAACATCGGTAGCGTAATTTCCCCTTCATCCAAAATCATGAAGTCAGCAGTGCTGACCATTTCTGGCTGAGAAGTTGGGTATGGCCCACCGACTGCGACTAGAGTGTTGTGTTGTTTGGCGATTTGAATTTGCTGCAACAGATCATCTTTTTGCACGATCATCGCCGACATAATCACAATGTCTGCCCATTGCCATTCTTCTTCGGTCACGGCGCGGATATTTTGATCGACTAGCTTAAACTCCCAAGTCTGGGGCAAGATCGCCGCTACAGTCACCAAACCCAGTGGCGGTAACACCACTTTACGGTTGACTAATTCCAGAATTTTTTCGTAAGACCAAAAAGTTTTGGGGAACTGAGGTTAGAGAAGTAATGCGCGCACGAGACCTCGGGATAATTAAGGGTCAACCGAATGCCGTCATACTAGCACATCGGCTCAAGCACAACCTCCAAACCTAGCGGCGGACTTCTTCGGCGTTGTAAGGGACAATCGGCAGTTTATCTTTAGCAACCCGATAGCTGTTTTCTTCCATCAAAGACTTGGTAACACGGGGGTCAAAGGAATACTGGAAATCGGCATTCTTAGAAGTAAGGCGCTGCTTAGCATCTTTTACTTCAGACCGAAGGTGATACAGCTTATTTTGCTGGTTCATGCTGTAGAGCACCAAGTTAGTCAATGAAGTAATGCCCAAAATGGAAAGTAACAAGTAAACCACTAGCTTTGAGCTAGAAGTAAACAGCCGCTGCTGTTGAGAAGCAGTGACTTTCGTCGCAATACGACGCGGGCGGGTGGTGGTGGTATCGTACACAGGCTTCCGGAAATCACGGGATGGTAGAGCTGTCATGATAATAAGTTACCCAAATTTATGGATGGAAGTAATGAAGATGCTTGTAATACATTAGAGCAACTCAACATTGCCCTAGACAGAATATATACCATCCAATCGCCCCTTGCAGAAGTGATTCTGACCAGGAGCGATCGGCTAGCCGCAAATGATCTCTACTTGTAAAGCTCAGTGGCCAAACGTAGAGCCAAAAAACCGGGAACTAGAGCCACTGCCAGGGCAATGTAAACTTGGGTGTCGGTCATGGGGGATTCTCCTAAGATTTTTAAATTCTTAATAAGAACCCATATTTCCATCATTTTGGTGCTTCTGTCAGCCTTTAGTAAAATTTTGTATTGATTCAGCCAGCAAATTTTCAGGCGTTGCTGGTATCGGCAGTATAAATACGACAGTTGCGTTAGACTCGAAACAGTCTGAATACTATCTTTAAAGTTAATGCTAGAGCAAATTTTGCCCGCACTTGGGAACATGGGTCTTGAGACCCCCGCGATTTTGATTGTGTTGATTGCCTTGGAGGCTGTACTTTCTGCTGATAATGCCATTGCCCTGGCGGCAATCGCCAAAGGCTTACCAAACGAAGCCGATCGAGAAAAAGCTTTAAATCTGGGTCTGGTGGTAGCTTACGTTTTACGAATGACCTTGATTTTGACCGCTAGTTGGGTAAACAGTTACTGGCAATTTCAGATTTTGGGTGCAGTTTACTTACTGTGGTTGACCTATAAGCATTTTTCTAGCAGCGCAGAAACCGATGGCGGCGAAGAAGTTAGTGAGTATGATTCTTTGTGGCAGGTGGTGCCGATAATCGGCATTACCGATCTAGCTTTTTCTTTAGACAGCGTGACCACTGCCACAGCGATTTCTAGCAATATTTGGTTGGTATTGGCTGGGGGGACGGCGGGAGTCATTACCCTGCGGTTTATGGCTGGTTTGTTTATTCGTTGGCTCACAGAGTATGCCAACTTAGAAGATGCTGGCTACGCTACGGTTGGTTTAGTGGGTTTAAGATTGGCCACCCGCGCTATCCAGCCGAGCTTAGTGCCACCAGAGTGGGTCACAATTGTCTTGATTGGCGGAATTTTTCTGTGGGGCTTCTCTCGGAAGGTTGTTAGCGAAGGCGGCGAGTCATAGTTCAGATGTTAGGAGCTAAATATGAGTGAGCACAGTGATCAATTAACTCCAAACAAAGTGGCAGAGCGTTTAGAAGCTGCCACTCAGAATTTGGGACTGCGCTGCATAGATCGACATATTTTTATCTGTGCTGACGCGACTAAACCAAAATGTGTCGATCGTGAACTTAGTCTGCAATCTTGGGAATACTTAAAAAAAAGGCTGCAAGAATTAAAACTCGATCGTCCAGTTAAACAACAATTAAACGAACGTTCGGACACAATTTCCGATCGAGTTCCAGAAATGGTTTTTAGAACCAAGGCTAACTGCTTACGCATCTGCCAACATGGCCCGATCTCAGTCATATACCCCGATGGGGTTTGGTATCATTCCGTCACGCCCGCCGTGGTAGAAGAAATCATTCAACGCCACTTAATCGGCAACGAAATCGTGAGTGAGTATCTGTTTTGTCAACACCCTTTAGCTTCCGAAAAAATAAAATGATCCCAAAAGAGCCATTACATCTATAATAATTGGACTCTTCCAGAGTGATGTATTCTAATTGCAGTGCTATATGTAATATGTTAATTATAAACAACCAATTTGTAATTAATATTATTCAGAATAAACACTCTTTATATTACACCTAGTAACATCAAGCATCTACAAGTTTGTGGCCAGATAATCATGAAAGGATCTATCGATCGAGATAAAAAGAAACTACTGCTAGTAGACGACGACCCCAACCTCGTCTTGTTAGTTAAAGACTACTTAGAATTTCGGGGCTATGAGGTAATGGCTGCCAACAATGGCCGGGAAGCCTTAGAAATACTGGATAAGAGTATTCCAGACATGATTATTTGTGACGTAATGATGCCCGAAGTAGATGGCTACGGCTTTGTCGCCGATCTGCGCAAACGCCAAGACATTGGCTGGATTCCGGTATTATTCTTGTCGGCTAAGGGGCAAAGCCAAGACCGAATCAAGGGTCTGAACCTAGGTGCCGATGTTTATATGGTCAAGCCCTTTGAGCCAGAAGAACTTGTAGCACAGGTAGAATCTTCTCTAAATCAATCAGGCCGGATTCGTCAACATGCCGATGTGGGAGCACCTATCGAAACCTTGATTCAGGTCAACCCTTCAGTGGAACTCACTCCTACTGAACTCAAGGTAGTTCAACTAGTAGCCAAGGGCTTAGCTAACAAAGACATTGCTCAGAATATGAAGCTCAGCCAGCGTACTGTAGAAAGTCATGTCTCTAATATGTTGGGTAAAACTGGATTAAATAACCGCACGGAGTTGGCGCGGTGGGCGATCGAAAGCCGTATGGCCTAGAATTTTTGGTCTAAACTTTCAATTTATATAGAGAGCTAGACAGCCAAACTTAGGCCAATTAGCTCTCTATTTTTTGGGATTAAGTTAGTAATAATCGGACATAAAGATGTGCGATTAAAATTGTGACTTACAACCTGCGGATTACAGACTTGCCGATCGATGAGCGCCCCCGTGAACGACTGTTGGCTAATGGAGCAAACCAGTTAAGCACTGCCGAGCTAATTGCTATTTTGCTGGGCACGGGTCAAGGTCCTGGCAAGCTGTCAGCAGTAGGGTTAGGGCAGTATATGCTGAAATATTTGGGTGAATCTCAACGAGATCCCCTCATGCGACTACGAGAAGTAAGCGCGGCAGAGTTAATTGCAATTCCTGGAGTGGGCCCGGCCAAAGCTACCTCTATTTTGGCGGCGATCGAGCTGGGTAAAAGAACCTTTCAAATTAAGCCCGGAGAAAGATCGATTATCGATAGCCCCGGCTCAGCCGCAGCAGCGCTTAGCCATGACTTAATGTGGATGAGCCAAGAAAAATTTGCGGTACTGTTACTAGATGTAAAAAACCGCTTACTGGGTACCCACATTATTACCATCGGCACAGCCACCGAGACCTTGGCACCACCCCGCGAAATTTTTCGGGAAGTGCTGCGACAAAATGCTACAAGAGTAATCGTGGCGCACAATCATCCTTCTGGTAGCCTAGAGCCGAGTAGTGAAGATCTGAAATTAACTGAACAATTATTGGCTGGTGCCAAACTACTACATGTACCTTTGCTAGACCATTTGATCTTAGGAAACGGTGACTGGGCAAGCCTACGACAAACGACTGACTTATGGGCAACTCACTCCAATAGCCTGTAAGATAATTGGCGTAAATATGGTGATTTAGTGATTTGTATTACACTTTGACTGTGACAAATACCACGAAAAGAATTAACATGTGGAAAGATATGAGAAAACGTTGAAATCTCAGGCAGGCAAGATCATGGCTATTAGCGGATATTTATGCCCTAAATGCGGCTCTCAAGATGTGTATCGATCGCGCCGACGAAAGCCAGAAAAGATATTCTCCATACTTGGGTTTTATCCTTTCCACTGTGAAGATAACACTTGTAATCATCGTTTCTACCGCCGTACTCGCCGTTTTGCTAAGCCGGTACCTTCTCCCTGGAAGACTGAATAGCAGATTTTTTTAGACTTAATTGAACTGTGAAATCCACAATCATGAATCAGAGCAAGGGTTCGTCTCATATTAACAGTCATTTATTTTTTGACGGATTCTCGGTGCGCTGCTTAATGTCTTGTAGTGTCTGTAATACAAGGCGCTTGGCTTGCAGTTGCCAACCCCATTTTTGTAAGACGATTGCCGCACCAACACCTCCGGCAGTAGCGAGGTAATCTAATGGTTGACCTGCGGCAATGCCAAACAGCAGTCCTAAGCCAGCAATTCCCCAAAAAGGTAATGAAACTGCTTGTCGCTGATCTTCGACAATTTTAGCGATGCCACCAGATGGCAGCTCCGTTTCGAGCTGGTTTCTGATCTCATCTTGCTCACGGCGAGACACCGAAAGCCCAAATTTCTGCCGCAGTTTTTCAATTTTGCGGGCATCACTGCTATATTCGGTAAGCTGGTCTTCTGCCAGCAAAATTAAACGCTCATACTGTCCCACTTGATCGACTCCAAATATTCTGCACTATCCTTAAGATTAGCAAGATTATTACATCTCGTGGGGATCGATCGTGTCATTGCCACCTTTTTGGATTAGGATTCTCGGCCTGGGGGTAATTATTGTCCTTAGCCTCTGGCTGGTGAACTCCATTTATAGCCTGTATGTGGCGATTCAAATTCCCTGGCTGGCCAATTTGGTGTTGGGCGGCATTGTGGCGCTGATTTTGGGGGCGATCGGCCTGTTGCTTTACTACGGCTCAGCTTTCTCCAAACGTCCATCTAAAAAGCCGAAAGTCAAGCAACCAGTTCCTAAAAATGATCGGGATGCAGCGGAGCTGAATTTGGCGACGGCGCAACAGCAGGTAGTGCAGATTCAAGATGAGGTAGCCCGCCAAGCTTTGTTGGAAGAATCTGAACAGATCGCTGAGAACCTAGAGCGTGGAGCGATTCGGGTGATCGTGTTTGGGACTGGTTCGGTGGGCAAGACTTCGCTGATTGCGGCGATGGCTGGTCAAGTGGGCGGTAAGTTTGGGGTGGCGTTGACCGACACTGTGACAAATGAAGTCGCTGGTAAGGTGGGAGCAGCCATGGGGACTACCGATCGACCAGTGGAGTATCCGGTGGATTTACGGGGGTTGAATCGTCAAATCTTATTGGTGGATACCCCAGGGATTTTGGAGGCGGGGTTGGCCGGTACCGATCGAGGGCGGGTTGCCTTAGAAGAAGCAGCAGCAGCGGCGATGGTAGTGTTTGTGGTCGATAATGACCTGCGCCAGTCAGAAATAGAGCCATTGCAGGCGATCGCGGCTGTAGGGAAGCAGTCTTTGTTGGTTTTGAATAAGGCCGATTTGTTTACGGTGGCCGATCGAGATTTGGTCTTGAATCAGCTTCGATCGAGGGTGGCAGGGCTAATTGAACCAGAGAATGTGATAGCAATCTCAGCCTCACCGCGTCCACTGAACATAGAAGATGGCAAATCACATCAGCCACCCGCAAATATCAATCCCTTTCTAGATCGCTTTGCCCAAATTTTGTTTGCCAGTGGCGAGGCTATGGTGGCGGCGAATATTTTGCAGCGATCGCAGCAGCTTAGTAGTGCCGCGAAGCTGTTGATTGAAGCGGAGCGCAAAAAACAGGCGTTACAGATTGTGACTAAGTATCAGTGGATGAGTGCGGGGGCGATCGCCATTAATCCTTTACCAGTAGTAGATTTAATTGCTACTGCGGCGATCAATAGTCAGATGATTATAGATATTGGTAAGGTGTATGGTTGTCAGCTAGATAAATCGAATGCTAAGGAGTTGGCGCTGTCTTTGGGGAAGACTGTGGGGGGCTTAGGAATTTTGCGGGGTTCGATCGAGCTGTTAAGTAATGCTTTGAAACTGACGATCGCTACCTATGTGGTGGGCAAAGCGATTCAGGGAGTAACTGGGGCTTATTTAACGCGCATTGCGGGTCTAAGCTTTATTGAGTATTTCCGCAGCAACCAAGACTGGGGTGATGGGGGGATGAGTGAGGTTGTTCAAGAACAGTTTAAGTTGGCACGGAAGGATGACTTTGTAAAAGGATTTTTGCAGGAGGCGATGACTCGGGTTGTCATGCCGTTAAGGTCGAAAGAGAAGGATCGGGCTTAGGAAGCATAGGTATTTGTGATATCGAGTTCAATCCATTCTTGCCATTCTGCTTGGTTTTGTTGATAGTGCGGTAGGGCGGCTTCGGCTTGTTGTTCGAGGATGCGTTGGCGTTCTGCGATCGGTAGTTTTAGAAAAGATTGACGGTCAATGGCTTGTCGGGTGGCTGGCGAGCTGTCAGGGATGATGAGGATCACCTTGATGGTTTGTCCAATGGGGGAATTAGGCAGATCAATTTCTAAGCGATTTCCGGCGGTAACGGTAGTAGTGATATAACGGGTTTCTTTCATGGCAATCGCTCAATTCAACTCATGCTCATTGTACTCCAAATACTCAGTAGGAAGTTGTCATGGTTGCGATACCTTTGGTTTTACTGAATTTGTAGAAAGCTATAAATCTTTGTTATGATTCAGTATCTGATTTAACTTTTTTCATTTTGCTTTTGTATTCTTTGAGCAAGGCTATTTCATAGCTTTGAAGAAAAACACAATTTGGCATGATACCTCGGTTTTTTGAACTGTCTGTAATTATTTTTTTGTGATAATTTCATCACAATTTTTCTTAGCAGCTTTTTCATTTTCGGTTTGTGGAGTTTTTAAAAGATTGTGATTTACTAATTTTTTACAAAGATCGAGTTGCAAATCTAAATCTTCTTTACCACTAGGTATTGCCCACAAAAGTATCTCTCCACCACTATCGTCACTACCACTAACAATTTTCTTGCCATCAGGGCTAAAAGCAACTGCATAGACTGCATCTTTATGTCTTTTGAATGGGTGTCCTTTTCTTTTTCTCGTGTCTACATCCCAGAGTTGAATTACTTTGTTTCGATCGCCGCTAGCAATAGTTTTGCCATCAGGACTAAAAACAGCTCGATAAACCACAGAGTTTAGGCCAATGAGTGGGGCACCAAGTTGTTCAGCAGTTTTAACATCCCACAAACGTATTGTTTGGTCTAATCCACTACTAACAATTGTTTTACCATCGGGGCTAAAAGCAATTGAATGAACTGTATCTTGGTGGCCTTTGAGTGGTTTACCCATTGGTTTACTAGTTTCAGCATTCCATAATCTAATAGTCTTGTCATTTCCACTACTAACAATGATTTTACTATCAGGACTAACAGCAACTGTATAAATTGGGCCTGTATGGCCAGTCAGTGGTTCACCAATTTGCTCACCAGTTTCTGCATTCCATAATCGAATTGTTTTATCCCAACTACCACTAACAATGATTTTACCATCAGGGCTAAAAGTAACTGCATAGACTGCATCTTTATGGCCTACAAGGTTGCTAATCGGTTTATGGGTTACTGCATCCCAAGTTTTGATATTGCCATTCCGATCACCACTGACAATAGTTTTACCATTAGGATCAGGGCTAAAGGCAACGGTAAAAACAATACTATTGTGGCCTTCAAGTTCTTTACCAATTTGTTCACCCTTTTCCGCATCCCATAATCGAATTGTTTTATCCCAACTACCGCTAACAATAGTTTTACCATCAGGGCTAAAAGCAACTGCATAGATACTATCCTTATGATTTTTCAAGATTTTCACAGATTTGTCAAATCCTTTATTATTAGTGTCCCAAAGACGTAAGGTTTTGTCTAGACTACTACTAACAATTTTTTTACCTTTAAACGCGACAGAATAAACAACATTATCATGTGAAAAAGGTTCGTCGATTTGTTGTTGGGTTTTAACATTCCATAATCTAACTGTATGATCCCAACTACCACTAACAATGTTTTTACCATCACGATTAAAACTAATCGAATAAATATTTGAATTATGGCCTAAAAATGGTACACCTATTTGTTGGCCATTTGTTGTGTTCCACAAACGTATTTTTTTATCTTTACAGGCACTTGCAATAGTTTTATCTTTAGGACTATAAGCAACTGAATAAATTCTAGATGGATGCTTTATCGGCTTAATCAACTGCTTGCCATTTCTAACATTCCATAACCTCACTGTATTATCCCAACTACCACTAGCAATAGTTTTATCATCAGGGCTAAAGGAAACAGAAAAAACAGCATCTGTGTGACCTTTAAATAATTTTACTATTTCCTGTGTTTTAACATTCCACAAACGAATTGTTTTATCGAGGCTGCCGCTAGCAATTATTTTACCATTATGGCTAAAGGCAATTGAATATACCTCACCATTGTGTCCTTTTAATGGTTCTCCAATTGGGTTGAGGTTTTCAGCATTCCATAATCGAATTGTTTGATCTGTACTACCACTCGCAATCATCTTACCGTCAGGACTAAAAGCAACTGAGTATATTGCTTGATTATGTGCTTTTCTCTTGTTTTCAATTGTAATTCCCTTCTCAGTATCCCAAATCTGGATGTTACCCTCTCGATCACCACTAACAATAGTTTTATAGTCAGGGCTAAAAGCAACAGAAGAAACTCCAGAATCATGCTGTAATCGATTACTTTCTCTCAATTTTAATATAATATCTGAAAGAGTTTCATGAGCAGAAGCAGGAACTGAGATATTTACTAATGGAATTGATGATGTTTTGATTTTTCTATATGCAGCAAGAACATCTATTGCAGCATCAATAGGATGAGAAGTGAATTTATCATGTGCAACAGCAAATAACTGATCAACCGTTCGTTGCTGTATATCTTTATACCATTGCGCTGCTATCGGGATTCCTATTAATGTTACTGTTGTCGCTATCGTTAATGGAATAGCCCATTTCAATATTGGTAAGTAGCGTTTCCAAAAGTTGTCCGACCAAGAATTCCAAATCCATTGTCGATCAAATACTGCATAATAAATTCGATTACGAACAACCAAACGATTACCTTGCTGGCGTACAATTCCTGATAACTTTAGATGTGAATGTACCAAAGACTGCTCTTCATTTTTTACGATTTTTCCACATCGAATTTCTTGATATATTCTTAAAATCTCATCTGGATCAAGAGTTCTTTTGGTTAACATGTCTCGAACAAACTGTAAATTATTATCCTGTTGACTCAGTTGCTCCAAAAATATTTTTTTCACTGTCTTGTCTACTTGTACAGAGCCATCCTCTAACAGCGTCGCACACAATCGCTGTGTCAAATAGGGATGTCCCCCCGTCCAATATAACACTTTGGTCATTAATTGTTTAACCTGCTCTGTAGATAAATTCAACTTCTTTGCTATTTCTTCTTGTAATGGCATTATTTCTGTCAAAGTAAAATCATTCAAATCTACCCGTTGCCCAATATTAAATGGAGTGCGCTGTGGATCACTAATCAAATCACCTGGAGTTGCGACTCCAATCAATACAAATGAAAGTCGTTTAAGATTTTCTTCGTAGGCTCGAGTTACATACAAGTAACGAATTGCGGCAAAAAAATCATCTGTAAAATTTAAACTTAGCGTTGAGTCAATCTCATCTACAAAAATCACTACCTGTTTCTGAACTTCTACCAGCAATACCTCTTGCATAAACTTCGTCATTCGTTGCGTCAAACTCAAGTGCTGGTAATCCTGCCACCAACTCACCACATCGGTACTTAGTTCTAACTGTTCTTCAATTAAAGTCAACAAGCCTAAGTACCATTGTTCTGCCCCCGCACCATGAACACCTAATGCCGTTAGGTCAATGATCACACAGCGAATGCCCTCTTTCTGTAGTCGAGTGGCTGTCTCAACCATCAAACTCGATTTACCCATTTGCCGAGGAGTTAGCACGTAAGTTAGGTATCCTTGCCGACACCGTAGCAGTAAATCTTCATCTGCTGGTCGCCGCAAATAAACTCCTGACCCTGCTTGCACTGTGCCGCCAGTAGTAAACACTGATTGTTTAGTCATGAAAATGCTCCTGAAAATAAGTAGCATATAGCTGGCAGCGAGGTAACACCACCTGGGCTTCTCGTCGAACTAATCCGGCACCTTGTAGCCGAAAAATTACACTCTCATTATCACAGCGATTTTGACGAATGATCCGTAAAAATCCCTCTCTCAATTCCGGTTTGTCATTCATCTGAAATAAGTGGTAACGCAAATGATCCCCAAAAGGGCCATTATCTGACGTAGCCTGAGCAAATAATTCCATCACACTTATTTGTCCACTAGCTAATCGGTATAGTGCTAGTCTGATCAAATAAGGCTGTCCGGCTAAGAGTTTTATTAACTGTAACAACTGTTGTTGATTCAAGGGTGAATTATGCTGTTGATTCAAGTACGCGATCTGATCTGTATCAAAATCCACTAAATCAATAATTTGCCCGACATTGAATGGGGACTGATTTAAATCATCTATTAATTGGTATGGTTCAGTAGAAGTAATTAATACTAAGTCGAGCTTTTTCCAAACCGGAGCAATAGCTCGGTTATTATGCCAAGATCGCAACATGCCAAAAAAGTCTGCTCGAAAACTAGTTTCTAACACCAATTCGACTTCATCCATCACTAAAACCAATGAACGGTCTAGTGATTTAAGTATCTCCCGACTCACGTAACGACTACATTTAAGGCTGTTGCCTAAAGGTGATTGCCAGTAATGTGCAACCCGATTTTCCAAGTCTAATACATCGGTCAAGTATTCACAAAATTGCAAATAAAATTGGTCACAATCTTGCAGATTAGATCGATCAAAAGACTGAAAATCTAGATAGATTACTCGTTTTCCTACCTTCTCAGCCCTAGTTTTGACTCGGACAAACAGTGAACTCTTACCCATTTGTCGTGGTCCTTTGATGGTCATTGTAACCCCTCCAGTTTGCTCGATCGTATTGAGCGCAATGGCATCAGTCGATCGCTCCACATAAAACCGTGAATCAGCGTCCATTGTACCGCCTGGTATCTCCAATAACAGTGGCTGTGCTTTTGGTAGTGGTCGAGGAATATTTTGAACAGGAATTAACACCCTAGAAATCATCACCGCTTTGGCTGAATTGGTATTAATAGAAAGTGGATCGCCCAGAATTGCTTGCTGTAATTCTTGAATTAGTTTTGGTGTATCTGTTTCATTGCCCCAAGATGCCCAGCTAATATCATTCAAATAAGTACTGAGCAGATAATCAATAGGTGGTGTAGAAGTAAGGAAAACCGGTAAAATCACTGGTGTTCCTTGCTCTTGTGCCAGATAATGAGCTGCTTCGATCTCAGCTTTAAGCATTTCATTATTTACCGAGTGCTGAGAAAGAAAGACAATCAGAAAATCGGCTTTGCCCAACTCCGCTTCAATGCGTTCGACCCAATACCTTCCGACTAAGTCAATTTGATCAGTAAATACATCATGATATTGACTCAAAGCTTTAGATACAGCTATTGCCAAAGATTCATCTGGTTCTCTCCCCTGTTTGTAACTAATAAAAATTCGAGATCGATTTATTGGGATTGATTTGGTTCGAAGATTGCGCTGCTTAAGTGAAGGAATTGCCGCTTCTGGAATTCCTTCAAGATCAATTGCTGCTAAGCCAAACTCAAAAGCATCACCATATCCCCGGTTTGCACCCAGTGCATCATAAAAGCCCATGGAAAACTTGATCGCGGTTTGATTGCCGATCGCTTGACTCATGCCAATCACATAATCAATATGCTGCTGTATGGCCACAGCTTGTACTTCTGAATAGCAGGCATTGAGCACCACACACTCGACTGTTTTTTGGACTAATTTGAACAGTCGTGCCAACGCCTCGGTACTAACCAGCTTCATTTGACCATCGTCGCTTTCCAAGACTAATCCATCACATCCCGCACCGTGACCAGAAAAATGCACAATTTGCGGTGCATGATCTAGCAGTGCCCGTGACAGATCTCTGGGTCGCACTGCCCACTTAGCAATAATCTCAAACTGGTCACGACTGCGCGATCGTTGCAAACCCTCCTGAATTTCGCGCACCTCTTCATTCAAACGAAGTTCGTCAGTGTTTTTGGGATTGGCGGTAAGAATCAGGATCTTTTTCACAGCAATATTTTTTGTGGAGAGTATGCTAATCACCAGACACAAATATATTACAGCTTTACTGGAACTAGTGCAGCTTGATCAAACTGTTACGCGATGCACTGAGGCTGACGACCTTATCTTGTGCGATGGATAACACTGGCTTTGGAAACATTCCGAGGAATCTGTCATTAATCGTAATACTACTTGGAAATCGATCGACTCATCCCAAGAGATATAATTTGTCTACTGGGTGATGGCGGTATGATTAAAAGAGGCCATGACGCGAGTGGTGATGCCGTTAAGGTCTACTCCCTTCCCGCTAGAAGAACATGGATCTTTTTTGGCTCTGAGCAAGGCTTTTACCCACGCATTCCGTCTATATTCTTATGACGGGAAGGGAG
>JAYUSV010000318.1:0-5211 GCA_043755495.1 Synechococcales cyanobacterium | reverse complement strand
TACCAACCAGGGTTGTCCTTGGGTCAGCTCAAAAGCTAGCTGTATGGACTCTGACGCAAAAATTTGACCGGTATCGGTGGTGTGTTGTTGATATAGCTCAGCTACTTCTGATTCGTTAAAATTTCTGAGTGTCAAAGATTCTACTTTGATGTTGAATGGGCTAGAGGTATTGAGCCTGTCGCTACCTCCAGAGGCTACTTTGTAGTCTCGGACATCTCGCAGACCAATGAGACCGATCGAGCTAGGAAATCCCTCGGGGCGACGTTGGTAGCCTTCGCGGAGTTGTCGAAGTACCGAAACTAAGGTTTGATCCCGTAAGGCATCTATTTCATCGATGAATATTACCACAGGCAAAGGACAGGCTTGACTCCATTTTTGCAAAGCATGACGAATTCGCTGTCCCGGTGAGCCTTCATCCCAGGCCGGTGGCTGTAGCTCTGGTGGCAAATAAAACTCTAGGATATCGCGCCAAGTTCCCAAAATAGCTAGTTCTGCGGCACCAATATCGTTATCAAAGGGCGCTCCAACTTCTACCGATAGTACAGCAGCAGCATAACGGCCAGAGGCATTGAGTTGTGCAGCTAGGGAGAGAATGGCGGTGGTTTTGCCAATTTGCCGGGGGGCATGAATGACAAAATAGGTTTCTTGCTCGATTAACCTGACTAACTTAGGTAGTCTGACCAAAGGCGGCAGCATATAATGCTTGCTAGACCGACAGGGACCGGCGGTGTTGAACCATTTGGGCATGAGTACTAGGAGTAATGTTGTTTTAAGATCCTACTGTATTTTAGTAGGGAGGTAACGAGCATCGATAGCTTACTTCGACTTTGCTCAGCACAAGTCGCTTGCGCCTCTGGCGATCGATTCAACAGCAATTCTAAATTCAGATTTTTTGTAATCAGCCAGGCTTGTGCAGGCTACACTATAATGCCATTGAATAATGTCTGTTGGCACAAGTTATGTCCTACAATCAGCCGCTCGATCGCATTCCCACTCTTCACCAAGCACTCTGCGTCCAAACAGTCGATGAACTAAAAAGACTAGCCGCCCTTTTGCCAGGAGCCAAAGTACCTACAGTTAAGGCTTCGATTGTGGAGTATATTCATCTCTATTTACAAGACAACGCCCTCAAAGACCTGTGGGAAAAATGCGATCAAATCCAAAAAGCCGCGATCTCTGAAACCGTGCATTCTACAACCAGCGACAGATATCAAAAAAACATTTTTATCAACAAATATGGCATAACTCCCAACTGGGGATCGGGCGGATATTGGTCCAAATCTAACCCAACCGTTTTAGCCTTGTTTTTCTATAGCGACGTAATGCCCGAAGACTTAAAGCAGCACCTGAAAGCATTTGTCCCAGCGCCAATACCCACCTTACTAGAGAGTTCTGAAGATATTCCCACAATACTCACCGATATTACAACAGTTTACGATCCAAAGACCCAATCTAAGGTACCCCATAAGCTAGAGTATCCCTTGCAAATGCGCGAAACCGAGCAAGTGGCCAGACGCGAGTTAATAACTATTTTGCGCTTAGTAGATTTGGGCAAAGTTGCGATTAGTGACAAAACTTCTTATCCTACCGGTGCTGCTCTCAATAACATCAACCAAGTTTTGGAAGAAGGTGACTACTATAGCGAGTGGAAAATAGAAAAATCTTCGCAAGGCTATCGATATGATTACCCGATCGGCCACATTAAACCCTTTGCTTGGGTGATGCTATTACAGGCCGGTAAACTGGTAGAAATGAGTGGCAAAAACCTGGTTCTAACCAAAAATGGCCAAAAAGCCCTCAATGAACCAGCCGAAAAAACTTTACAAACTCTGTGGAAAACCTGGCAAAAAAACACCCTGCTAGACGAGCTACGCAGAGTTGATGGCATTAAAGGCCAAACTGGTAAAGGTAAACGCAGCTTAACCGCTGTGACTGGCAGACGTAGCCCTATTGTAGCTGCTTTAAACGATTGCCCGGTGGGTCAATGGGTAAAATACACCGAATTTTGCCGCTATATACAGGCCGCAGGCTACGAATTGGTAGTTGCTCGCAGCCTTGACAACTTAACTATTAATGGGTCTAGCAATGAATACTATGAAACAGTCTTTTCACTGGTTGAAGCCCGGTATTTAGCGTGTTTCCTGTTTGAATATGCAGCCACACTGGGCTTAATAGATATATCTTTTTTGCACCCTGATGATGGCCATATCAATTTTGATGAAGAAGAACGTAGCTACTATGACAATGATGCTATGAGTCGTTATGACGGCCTAGCTTATTTTCGGGTCACGCCCTTGGGTGCTTATATTTTGGGTAAAGCCGATCAATATACTCCAGCCATTTTACCCCAAAAAAAAATTCTGCGCATTTTGCCCAACTTAGAAATCGTCGCGATCGAAGAATTATCCCGAGCCGATCGACTCAACCTCGATAGCTACTTACAAACAGTTTCTGACTCAGTATGGAAACTAGATTCAGTCAAAATGTTAAATGCTATCTCCCAAGGCCGTAACGTCAATGACCTGAAAGATTTCTTGTTTGCCAATAGCGGCGCAGCCCTACCCCAAACCGTCACCCAATTTTTGGTCGACCTGCAAACCCGCACCACCAGCCTACAAGATATGGGTAATGCTCGTTTAATTCGCTGTGCTGATGCCAATCTGGCCATTTTGGTTGCCAACGATAGCCGCACTAAAGCTTTTTGTTTTTTGGCCGACCAACCCAGTGCCATGATGGCCAAAACACCCTGTTACTTAGTGGTGCCGATCGCTACCGAAACCAAATTTCACAATGCGCTAAAAAAAGTTGGCTATAGTCTTCCTTAGCAGTTGACGGCAGCCATGAAGACCCTCACCCCCAACCCCTCTCCCAACCTGCGACAGTTTTGCCCGAACGCATTCGGGCACTTGTCTGGCAGGTCGCGGAGTCGTAAGTCTTAACAGACGACCTAGCGGTACGCATAGCGTCTGCCTGCGCAGAAGCCAACGACAGCGGTGTACTTATTCATGGAAATCACCTTAGATTCGGAATCGATCACTGAATATAGCGGTGAAAGCAAAGCGACTGCGCCGATTACTTTAGCTACTTACCAAATTTTGAGTTACCGTGCCCACAAAACTGACGATTTCCCTCATTTTAAGCTGTTTGATGCGAGAGTTGGAAGTAGAAGGGTTTATTGCCCCGGCAGAATGCACCGAAGTTCGGGTGCCGCAAGCTACCGATTACCAAATGCAGTATGCTTTGGCGGCGCGTCGTCAGCAGTTTAGAATTGCTGCCGAAAATCCGGGTAAGTATGCGGTGGTGTTGTCGCTATTAAAAAAAGCTGAACCATGTGGTAAGTCTTGGGGCATGAGTAACCAGCAATATTAATAGGCTGGCCTCTGAGAGGATGTCTGAAAAGTTTTTTGGTCAACGAGGCAATGCGGGTTTAAGCACTGTGAAGGCTCAACCATAAAATCGGCACTTCAGGCGATAACTTCGACTTTCCAGACATCTTCTGAGCTTAGATAATCAGACTTACGACTCCTTGATTAAATCCAATACTGCCACCGATCGAGGTTTTATCCAGCAAGAGGAATGCCTCATAATTCTGACTGCTGCCTGAATTAGAATCAAAAGCAACCAAGGTAGCATTTGAGTTGGCTGAGCCGATCGAGAAGGTTCCCAATGAGGCATCATAGGCTCCAGTAAAAGCTGAAATCGAATTATTGAGCAGCACCGCTGGGTTATTTTGCACTTGGCCTCTTAACTGGTTTAAACCAGGGGCGTTGGCGGCAATTGCACTATAGCCACTACCAGTAAAGTTCAGTTGTTCGATACTAGTGAAAACATCAATATTGGCATTTTTGATATTGACAGACTGGCTAGTAACGTTGGTGGCATTAATTTGGCCGGTAAGGGAGATGGTGTTACCAGAAACAGCATATTCCACAGTATGCAAAGTTTCATTGTTGCCAACTAAAAGATCACTGCCAGTGCCACCAACATTGCTAAGAGTGCCGCCAGCAGCACCGCCAACTACTACTCTTTGCGGGCTAGCCGAGCTTAGATTACCTGCTACATCTTGGGCATAGAGGTAATATGCTTGACCGGCGCTGGAGCCGACCAGACTGGAAGTATTGATGGTGTAGTTGTTATTACTGATTGCGGTTGTTGGTGCGAAGCTACTCGGTAAGCTGGAACTAGTAGAGAATAAGAGCCTGGAACTTGCCGGGGCTGTCCCCGTAACGCTATTTGAACTGTAGCCCAATATGACCGGTACTGTTGGCGCTATGGTGTCATTAGTGACTGCTAAAGTGGCAGAAGTGACTGTATTGCCAGCTAGATCACGGTGAACAGCAGCCAGGATATTAGATCCGTTGGTGAGGGCGGTGGCTAGGGTTAAATTGACTGTGCCAGCGTTAACCTGAGCTGTATTAATGGCCACGGCTGCCAGAACAGCGCTGCCTCTGCGCACTTCTAGAATATCTCCGGCTTGTGCTTTGGTAGGATCAAAAGTGAGGGCAAATGTTGGTGTAATAACGTTGGTGATGTTGTCTATTTGGCTAACTCCAGAGTCACTGGTTGCTAATAAGTCGAGGGTGACTGCATTAGTAGCCGAAATCTGCTGATCTAAGGTAACACCTAAAGTATTGATACCAGTAGCACTATTGCCAGCTCGATCGCGATGCACGGCAGAGAGGGTACTTAAGCCACTGGTAAGGGCTGTAGTTAGGGCAACATTGGCTGTGCCCGTACTAACCTGAGTAGCAGTGAGAGTTGTAGTTCCTAAAACAGCAGCGCCATTGCGGATCTCCAGGATGTCTCCGGTCTGTGCCTTAGTACTATCAAAAGTGACCGCCAAGGTGGGGGTTGCAACGTTGGTGGTGTTGTCGGTGTTGCTAATGCCAGAGTCACTGGTGGCTGCGAGATCAAGGGCGATCGAACTGGCCGCAGAAATCTGTTGATCGAGGGTGACGGCTTTACTGAAAATTAATCCAGCATTACCGGCAAGGTCAATCACCCGCGCCTGAATTGTCCAGTCACTGCTTTGGGTGGAGTTATCGACAAAAGTCCAGGTTGCGCCACTGGCGGTGGCATTAGACCAATTGGTACCGCCATCAACAGATATCTGAAGGGTTTCATCGCTGAGGAGTGGGGCTGATAGGGCACCGCTGTAAGTGCGGGCTGTAGTACCGTCATTGGTCAAAAAGTCGGTTGAAGAGATGCCTG
>JAYUSV010000317.1:0-5215 GCA_043755495.1 Synechococcales cyanobacterium | reverse complement strand
GCGGTGATGACATAGTTTTGGGTGTTCTTGATCAGGCCAAGAATCTCGGTAAATTGAGGCTGTAACTGTTCATTCATGTCTACTGCCATAACATGCCTCACTCTCCGTAAGTATATTGAATCCGCTGTAACTCTAAATCTGCAAAGCAATCCACCGCCCAATTAGACAAACGCTGCATCATGTGAAAAGGATAGGTGTGAGCAATGCCCACCACCGGAATATTAGCGGCTTTAGCGGCCTGTAAACCAGGGAAAGTATCTTCGATCGCCAGACATTCTTGGGGGCGCACCTGCAATCGATCGGCTGCCAGCAGGTATCCAGTAGGCGAAGGCTTGCCAGAGTTAACATCTTCGCAGGCTACGATAGTGGTGAACCTTTCTATTAAGCCACTTTGGCGTAACACCGCATCAACCTCTGGCCCCATGGCTCCAGTCACAATGGCTAGCCGCAAACCAGCAGATTGGGCTGTGTCTAAAAAATCGATTAAATCAGCATAAATTGGTAGCTCAGTGATCGATCCTAGGCGCTGTTGGTAGGCCGCAGTCTTTTTGACCAACAGTTTTTGCAATTGAATATCATCGATCGATCTTCCCTGGTCGGCCAATAATTCTAACAAACAAGCTCGATCGCTCTTGCCTAAGCAGATCTGGCGATAATTTTTGGGGGCTGGTCGCAAGTTTTCGCCTAGTAGTAGCTCGTCAATTAGCTGACGGTGAATTGGCTCATCGTTGATGATGGTACCGTTGAAATCGAGAAGGACTGCTTTGAGAGGCATCAGGAAAGGGAAAAGTAAGGCTACTATCAGAATATATCTGACCAACTTATTCTACCTTGCCAAACTATCTCCTCCCCAAATTTTTGGGACTACAAAAAATTCTGGCCTACGATCGATCCTGGTGGCGCGGCGACTTGTTAGCTGGCATCACCGTTGCTGCCTATTTAACCCCCCAGTGCTTGGCTCATGCCGAGTTAGCTGGTTTGCCGCCAGCAACTGGCCTGTGGGCGGTAATTTTGCCCTTTTTACTCTATGCCATACTAGGATCTTCGCCACAGCTCTCGATCGGCTCAGAATCTGGAGTCTCACTATTAACGGCGACGGCCTTGGCGGCCTTGACCAAGAGTGACAGTAGCGCGATTGATTTAGCCGCGCTGTTGGCTTTTTTGGTGGGGATAATTTGTTTGATTGGCTATGGTTTGCGCTTAGGATTTGTGGCTAATTTGCTCTCTAAGCCAATTTTGGTTGGTTATATGGCCGGGGTTTCACTGTTGATGATGGGTGGACAGGTCAGTAATTTGACTGGCATTAATACCACTGCCGAAACTGTGTGGGGTGCAGTGGTACAGGCTTGGCAAAACTTGGATGTTTATCATTGGCCGACTTTGGCGATCGGTCTGTTTGTATTGATCTTTTTGTTTGCTGTCCAGAAACTGGCTCCTAGTGTTCCAGCTCCTTTGTTGGGTGTGTTGCTGGCGACGGCGGCAGTAACCGTAGGGAATTTAGAACAAGCCGGAGTGGCGGTGGTGGGGGAAATTTCGGCTGGATTACCCCGAGTGGGTTTGCCTCGGGTGTCGATCGAAGATGTGAAATCTTTGCTGTTACCGGCACTAGGAATTGCTTTGGTGGGCTATTCTGACAATGTGTTGACGGCCAGGGCTTTTGCTAGCCGTAATGGCTACCCGGTGGCCGCAGATCAAGAATTATTAGCTTTGGGGGTGGCTAATTTGAGCAATGGTTTGACCCATGGTTTTCCGATTAGTAGTAGCGCCAGCCGCACGGCTTTGGGTGAATCGGCTGGGGGGAAGACTCAGCTGTACTCGATCGTGGCAGTAGTGGTAGTGATTTTGGAATTGTTGTTTTTGCGTCCGGTATTGGCTGTTTTCCCTAAGGCGGCTTTGGGAGCCTTGCTAATTTTTGCTGCTACTAGGTTGATTGATATTCCAGAATTTATCAGGTTGTATAAGTTTCGACGAAATGAATTTGGGTTGGCAATAGTTACTTTGCTGGGGGTGATGTTTACTGATATCACGATCGGGGTGATCATTGCTGTCGGTTTGTCTTTATTGGAATTGCTATGGCGATTGTTACATCCTCAAGTAACAGTGATTAATCAAGATGCTGCTCTAATTTATCGCTACGATGCGCCGTTGTGCTTCGCTAATGCCGAAGATCTGCGCAGTGGGCTAATGAAGACGGTTGTAGATCGCCCCCAAATGCAGAAGCTGATTTTGGAAACCAGAGCAATGGCTAAAAATGATATTACGGCGATCGATATGCTGAAGGAGCTAAGAACTGAATTGTTTGATCGGGGAATTAAATTAGAAACCAGGGATTTGGGCTGCCAGTGGGATCAGAAATAACCATTTTTCCATAGATACTTGTCGATCGAAACCCAGGATTTATCGGCATCTTGAATAACTTCAACTCCTTCAGCCAGTAGTCGATCGGCTTGATCATCTACATGGGCAATCAAGCATCCTTTAGAATCTAGCACCCGGTGCGCCGGATAACCGGCAGCGGCGGCTTTCCGCAAATAGCCAGGAATTGCTCGCAGGTATCCTCGATCGACTCCAATACTTACTAAAATCGATGGATAAGTAACTACCTGACCGGCTGGTACCTGAGCTAAAAAATCTAAGAACCGCTGATAGGGGATTTCTGATAGTGCGGGGAAAGCCCCTGGGTGAATTGTAAAATCTTCGCCTGCATTCAACACACCATCTTGAACCACTACGCCCAAGATGCCTCGCTTCTGCTCAACATCTTGGATAGACCACACCAAACCAGCGATTTTTTTGCAAGGCTCACAGTAAAAAGTCAACCGAATTGCAGCACCACCAGCAAAATCTAGCCTCGCTCCAGGGACAAGTTCGCTAGCAGCAACGCCAGTGACTAACAGGTTTTCACCAAACCGTCCTGGTAAGATATCGGTGATTGGGCCATAGCCCAAAGATCCTTTGCGTAAATTTTCCTGCCGCACAATCAATATTTGCCTGGGGCTAATCGGATTAGCATGAATATCACCATCAATACCCTGCCCAGCTTTAAGGGTAAGCTGCGCCATCTCGATTTCGTTTCTACCTTTGGCTATACGACAAAATAATTTAGAGGCAACCCCCATTGAGCTAGTCATAAGTTATTGTGAAAAGGATTGCTTGATCTTACCCGAACCTCAGGCAAATCAATAAAATCTGGGAACCCATGAAGAAAATTATTGCCCTTGTGGCGCTTTGTTCGATCGGCCTGACCATTGGGATCGCTTACTTTTATGTGCAGCGCGCCAGCGAATTACCCGAATGGTATACCGAGCAGCCAGAGCCTACCCAGTCACCCAACTCTACTTCCCCTACAACTAGCCCCGCGCAATCATCGGCAATCAACCCTCCGCCACGCACTGCCGATGTCATCAAAGAAAAACTTAAAACTGTTCAACCCGGAAAGGTTCAAGAGCATTTGACTGCCCCAGAAATTGATAATTTAATCGTAGCTGGTCTAACTCAAAATAATGGTGTCAAAAAAGCTTTACCTCCGGCAGTGAAAGGCATTAAAACCCAAATTCAACAAGACATAATCCGAACTGGGGCGATCGTAGATTTAGCTGAAGTAGAAGATATGCCTTCTAGCTCTCGCACCGAAATGATGCGGCGGCTGCTAAAAATAATGCCGCAACTGCGTGGTAAGCCTGTTTATATTGGAGTTGCAGGTAAACTATCTATCAAGGATGGGCAGCCTCAACTCGCCCCTGATAGCAAACTCCAAATTGGCAAAGTAGAATTGCCGTTAAACGATGTTGCTAAACAATTAGGGGTATCTCGATCGGCTGTGGAAGAACATGTCACTAACTATTTGCAGTTTCGCAATCTCGACATCGAAACAATCGACCTCACCAACCAAGGTGCCACAATCACTGGCAAAAAGAAATGAGTTTTAATGGCAGCTAACCAGCTTGCCAAGAATTACGGGAGCATAGTATGTTGATCTTGCCCTCCCTTGTCTATTGCCATGATCTCGGTTTCTAGCTGCTTTGAGTCTTTGCGCAATCGTAATGAATGCGCCCTCATACCCTTTATTACTGCGGGCGACCCAGATTTAGCGACCACAGCCCAGGCTTTGATTGCTCTCGATCGAGCGGGTGCCGATATTATTGAGCTAGGAGTGCCTTATTCTGACCCTTTGGCCGATGGACCAGTGATTCAGGCCGCAGCTACCCGAGCGTTGCAGGCGGGGGTGAAGTTAGCTGATGTGTTGGCAGTAGTCGCCAAGGTCAGCCCCGAAATTAAGGCGCCAATTATTTTATTTACTTACTACAACCCTATTTTAAGCCTGGGCATTCCAGAATTTTTGCGGCGGGTGGTAGCAGCCGGGGTGCAGGGCTTGGTGGTGCCTGATTTGCCCTTGGAAGAATCTACCACTTTGTTGGAACCAGCTAGCTTGATGGGCATCGAAGTGATTATGTTAGTGGCTCCGACTAGTCCACCTGATCGAATGAAGGCGATCGCGGCTAGTGCCCAAGGCTTTGTTTATTTGGTCAGTGTGACTGGTGTGACGGGGATGCGGGAGGGGATGGGGAGTAATGTAGGGGGAATTTTAAATCAGCTTCGGAGTTTGACTGATAAGCCGATCGCGGTGGGCTTCGGCATTTCTGATCCGGTGCAGGCTAAGCAGGTTAAGGATCTGGGTGCTGATGGTGTGATTGTTGGTAGTGCGATGGTGAAGAAGTTGGCTACTGAAGGAGTGGGGTCGATCGAACAATTTTGCCGCGATCTGAAGACAGCAATTAGTTGATGCGCTATCTGATTTTCTATAAACCCTATGGGGTGCTCAGTCAGTTCACCCCCGAAGGCAGTCACCAAACCTTGCGGGACTACATTGATGTACCGGGGGTCTATGCGGCTGGTCGGTTGGATGCTGATAGTGAGGGCTTGCTGTTGTTGACCGATGATGGCGTGTTGCAACATCGCCTCACAGATCCAAAGTTTCAGCATCCCCGCACCTATTGGGCACAGGTAGAACGAATTCCTGACGAACGCGCCATGAGGCAACTGCGGACGGGGGTAATTGTGAAAGATTATTGTACTCGTCCGGCTCAGGCCAGATTATTGGAAGCAGAGCCAACTTTGCCCGATCGAGATCCGCCGATTCGCCAGCGCCAAAATATTCCTACGGCTTGGCTGGAGTTGGTGTTGACGGAGGGGAAGAATCGGCAGGTGCGTAGAA
>JAYUSV010000316.1:0-5215 GCA_043755495.1 Synechococcales cyanobacterium | reverse complement strand
AGTACCCCAGATACCGGCTATCAGGTGTATCGCAATAGCTCCTACCGGATCATCGATACCGCTGCGCTCAATAAAATCGATTGCAAACACCACCAATATTCCTGCCACTACTCCAATTATCGCAGCACTGGTTAAATTTACAAAAGCGCAAGAAGCCGTAATTGCCACCAACCCCGCTAAAATTCCTGAGATCAACATAATGAGATCTGGTTTGCCAGAACCAACCCAGGTGGTCATCGTAGCTGCCAAACCACCACAGGCCGCAGCAATATTGGTAACAACCACAATATGTGCCACGGTTGGTGATACAGCCAGAGTAGAACCAGGATTAAAACCAAACCAGCCCAACCACAAAATAAAGCAGCCCAAAGTAGCCAATGTCATGCTGTGACCAGGAATAGCCATGGGTAAACCGGTCTTACCATATTTGCCGCTGCGGGGCTTGAGTAGCCAGGCACCGGTCAATGCCGCACAGCCCCCCACCACATGCACCACACTAGAACCAGCAAAATCAAAAAAACCTCGATTGGCCAACCAACCACCACCCCACACCCAATGACCAATCATCGGATAGGCGGTACTACCAAAAAGTAATACAAAGATAAAGAAGCTGACCAATTTGATGCGTTCGGCCACAGCCCCAGAAACGATCGTGGCGGAAGTACTGGCAAAGCCAAGCTGAAAAAAGAATTTGGCGGCTAAAGGCACTCCTGCCCAGCCCAAAGCTTTAAACACCCCCTGATATTCTCTATCGATAGCTGGACTGTTATCAGATCCAATTAGGAAAAACCCGTTGGCTCCAATCCAGTCATTGCCATTCCCAAACATCAAGCCAAAGCCAATAATCCAAAAAGAAATGCTGATCAGGACAAATGTGCTGAGGTTTTTGGTCAGAACGTTAACGGTATTTTTTTGGCGACATAGCCCTGCTTCTAGCATGGCAAAGCCGCAATTCATAAAAAAAACTAAAATCCCGGCGATCAAAACCCAGATGGTATCAATGCTTACTTTTAACTCTTGAGCCATTTTGACGGCATCTACTCCCACAGCCCAACTGGGCGATTGCCAACTCAAAATCGCCACGAGAGCCAGCCCGAAGCCCAGCAGAATCTGCTGATATTGTTTTCCAGATTGGTTTTGAGATGAGATAGTGAAGGCAGTTACCCGCGTTCCGTTCGATTCCATTTGTGTTAGGTGCGTGAGCTATTCTTATGATTCTAGCTAACTCAACCTGCTTTTTGTCTCCAGATTTTGGCGTAACTTGAAATTCCTCAGTGATTTGGCTCACAAAGTTACTATTCACGACGAAAAGTTACAGGCAAGAGACATTGAATTTATTCCCAAAGTAAGCAGCAATGGATCTGACCAAAAACGCAGAAATGTCACTTTTGGACTAAAAGATCACTACTAGCGGTACGTTTCGCCGTCCGTAGTTGGCCACAAGCCGCGTCGGCACCCAAGCCTTTGGAATAGCGCACACTCACTGCGATTCTTTGTTGCTCTAGCACCTGGGCAAATTTTTGGACTTGTTGCCGATTGGGGCGTTGATAATCGGCCTCATCGATCGCGTTGTAAGGAATCAAATTTACGTGAGACTGGAAGCCTCGCAGCCGACTAGCCAACTCCATTGCCATCTCGGCTTTGTCATTCACCCCAGCCAACAAAATATACTCGAAGCTTAAACGGCGACCGGTTACTCGCACATATTCTCGACAGTCATCTAGCAAACCTTCGATCGAGTAATTGATGGCAGTAGGAATTAGCTGCTCCCGTAGCCATTGATTAGGAGCATGAAGACTGACGGCCAAAGTAATTTGCAGATGATGATTCGCCAACTCTTCAATTTTGCCTGGGATACCTACCGTAGAAAGAGTCATCGATCGCTGACCAATGCCTACATCGGTATTTAAGCAGCGCAGCGCTGGCAACACTTCATCTAAATTGGCCATGGGTTCGCCCAAGCCCATTAACACCACATGACTGACCCGTTGACCAAAATCAGACTGTACTGTCAACACCTGATCAATGATTTCATGGGCTTTCAGATTTCGGAAAAAACCGCCTTTACCGGTAGCACAAAAGCTACAGGCCATCGCACAACCCACCTGAGTTGAAACGCAAACAGTAAGGCGCTGATCGCTAGGAATCCCCACAGCTTCGATCACTTGGCCATCAGATAGAGTGAGGAGGTATTTGATGGTGCCATCGGGAGCAACCGATCGATGTTGAACTTGTGATCGACCAATTTGAATATCGGCTACGCTCGATCGCCATTCTTTAGAGAAAACCGTAATGTCGGCTAGAGAATTAGCCCCTTTTTGATAAATCCACTGATGCAGTTGTTTGCCACGATAAGCTGGTTGCCCCTGGGATTCCATCCAATTAGTAAGAGTGGAGAGGTCTTGACCCAATAAGGGAGCGGTGGCGGCTGGCATCAGTTTTACCTAGATAGGAATTTGGTGGCGTTTTAAGATCGTAATTGTAGCTCGATTAGATCGAAGTGATGTGATAGCTGCCAAACAATTTTACTTGTTCCACACTAGCGGCGACTTCTGTCAAAATCTTCGCTACCCTTGGCTCATGGCCGTCCGCTTCTAGATCCATAAAAAACAAGTATTCGCCCAAAGAACGTTTAGTAGGGCGCGATTCAATCCGGCTGAGATTGATTTGAACCCCAGCAAACTTGGCCAATACCGCCAGCAAAGCGCCAGGTACATTAGCAGACAAAGTCATGGCCAAGGAAGTATGGCTGCCCGTGATCGCAGGCTGATGACCCAGTACCCAAAAGCGCGTGCGATTTTCTGGCCGATCGCCGATATCCGCCGCTAAAATCGGCAAATTATAAATTGCCGCAGCGCTGGGTGACGAAATCCCAGCAGCATTACTGAGGTTTGCTAACTGAGGCAAAATTTCAGTAGTGGAATTAGCCGGAATTAGCTGGGCTTGAGGTAGGTGCTTGCCTAGCCACTCTTGGCACTGATTAAGGGCTTGGGGATGAGAATAGATGGTCTGAATTTGGTCTAAGTTTTGGGCGACAGAGATCAGTTGATGCTCGATCGACAGCACCAAAGCCTGTTGAATCTGTAAGTTATCAATACGCCACAAGGCATCCAGGGTCATGGTAACACTGCCTTCGATCGAGTTTTCCACCGGCACTACCGCTAGATCAACCTCGTGATTGGCCACTGCTTCGATCGCCTGGGCAATAGTGTTGTAAGGAATCAGCTCAAAATCTGCATGGATCGATTTCCCATAGGCCAACGCTGCCGTTTCGGCATAGGTTCCAGTGGGGCCAAGATGAGCAATAATTACAGAAGACATAAAATCTTGACTAATAAAATGTGATTTGGCTGATTTATCTGGCTCTGACCAAGACATTACGTTAAGATAAGTGTAGAATCATTGACAAATGTTGCGATTACTCCCATGCAAGTCAAATTTGTTGCGCACCAATCTCTTGATCTCACTGTGGCCGAGCATGGTGTACCTATTAGTCACTATCTGCGTCAGCCCCAGCGACTGGTCAAAGCCTTAGTAGATCCCAGCCAAATTGAGTCTTTAAGTGACAAACTCTTCTGCCTGAAAATGCGCCCGATCATTTTTCTTCACTTTACACTACAGCCGACAGTAGAAATGCAGGTGTGGGCAGAATCTGACGGCACTTTACATATTCAATCCACCGACTGTGAAATTCGCGGTATCGACTATATTAACCAACGATTTCATCTAGATCTAGTAGGCAAGCTCGTACCTACATCTACCGGCAAAAAAGCACAGCTCAATGGTCGCGCCGACCTGACGGTTCAGGTAGATCTACCACCGGCTCTGTGGTTTACTCCTAAGCCAATCTTGGAAGCCGCTGGCAATAGTCTGCTCAAAAGCGTATTGATGACTGTCAAACAGCGCTTAAGTCACCAGTTGTTGGTGGATTACGGTCAGTGGGCACAGGCTCAAACATCTCCCAACACCATCGCTGACGGCACCATGCAAAAAACTGTGTGAACTGGTAGTTGATAACCTGTTCTATACTCATTGAAGCCAGCCAGACGGTGCAGTAGTATACATAGGTATCGAGCAGGATCATGTTAGGGTGAAGGACGAGACTGTGTCAAAAACATGCGCATTTCTCGCTGGAGGTAACAATTTTGCGAAACACCCATTCTGATAGTAAAGAGCCATCCAGGTCGATCGAAGATATCCCGATCGCTCACAGAGATCGTTTTCGTCCAGATATCACCACCCTGACCAACCTACGACGACAGCGCAAGACCCTTACACGCGGTTTGTACTTCGCTTTGGGTGTAGCTCTGGTGTCAACTGTTCTGGCTATCAACACTTTTTTGTTTCGAGACACTGGTAACATTACGACCCAGGGAGCAGCGGCGCCGAAAGTCTCCAGAGCAGTAGATAAGTCTGCGGATTCATTGCTGGGGCATCTGCGTTATCCAGAAGCACCTGAGAAAGAATTGAAGCAGATGGATGGTAGGCTTAAGCTCCGATCGACCGCCTTACCCAAGTTTCAAGCAATGACTGCCGCTGCCAAAGCAGCAGGGGTGAAACTCACCACTATTTCAGCTTTTCGTTCGATCGCCGACCAAGAAAAAGTTTTCTTTGAAATTAAAGCCCAACGGAAGCAAGCGCCCGAAAAACGAGCTGAGGTTAGTGCTCCCCCCAGATACAGTGAACATCACACGGGCTATGCGGTAGATTTGGGAGATGCTACCAACTCGGCGATGGATCTTAAGCCAGAATTTGATACCACTCCCGCATTTAAGTGGCTACAAGCCAATGCTGCCCGCTACAGCTTTGAAATGTCTTTTCCCCAGGGCAATTTACAAGGGGTCTCTTATGAACCTTGGCACTGGCGCTATGTGGGTGACAGCGATAGCCTAGAAACTTTTTACCGTGCCCGTAAGACCCAAGCCGCTAGTCAGCCAAAATCCTAAAAAACCCATATGAATAATCCTACTAAGCAAATTTCGCTGAATATCTTAGCTTTAGTGGTGTTTTTGCTGATGATTTCTAGCTTAGTGGGGCCATTGATTCAAGTGTCACCACTGATTCCTAGTTTGCTGATTTTTGGGTTATTGGTGGGAACTAGCCTAGATAATTTCTTTTTACAAGGAAACGCGGGATGCGTAAAGCTCAGCGGCTTCAGCCCTGAGATACAAGCGACTCGGGGGACTTTAGTCCCTTTCTGCCGACAGGCGAGCAA
>JAYUSV010000315.1:0-5236 GCA_043755495.1 Synechococcales cyanobacterium | reverse complement strand
TGCCGCTCATGTGTTGGCCGATCGACAAAAAACTTACAAAATTACGACTGCCAAAGATGGTCAGCAACATCAATTAATCGCTAGTTCTATGACATCTTTTTCAGATAACGTTGATTTGGCTACTGTAGAGTTTGCTAGTAACAATAGCTACAATACTGCCAAGATAGGTAATTCGGACAATGCCGCTGAAGGCAGTTTGGCATTTGTTTCTGGTTTTCCGCGTACCACCCTAGCAATTACTTCTTCGGTGTATAATTTTCGGGAAGGTCGAGTGATTGCTAATAGCGCCAAGCCGATGGCTGGTGGCTATGCCATTATTTATAGTGCTCGAACTTTGCCAGGAATGAGTGGGGGTGGGGTGTTTAATGATGCCGGAGAACTGATTGCTATTCATGGTCGTGGTGATATCGATGCTTCTGCTCAAGCCGATGAAGTTAATCCTAATGTGCGATTTAAAACCGGGAATGATTTGGGTATTCCGATCAACACTTTCGTAAAAATATCTAGAAATTTATCTGAGCCAGTAATCTTTGCCCTTCAGCCACCTAGCAACCGGAGCTTTAGCGAGTCTAGCAATGTATTTGTGAGCGGGGTAGGCCGTGCTCTTAAAAAAGACCATACTGGCGCAGTTCAAGATTTTACTCGATCAATTTTAGCCAACCGTCGTTTTGCAGCAGCTTATCTCAATCGCGGTATTTCTAAATCTGAGTTAGGAGATGAACCGGGCAGCTTTGCAGACCAAGCTAAATCACTTGAAATCAATCCAGATCAATCGATCGCCCTCCTCAACCGGGGGGTGGTGCGCTATCGCCAAGGCGATAAAGCTGGTGCGATCAAGGACTATACGGCGGCGATCAAGCTACAGCCAGATGATCCAATAGCATATTATAACCGAGCGATCGTCAATGCTGAGTTAAAACAAACCACGGCGGCAGTGGCTGACTATGACAAAGTGATCGAGTATCAGCCCCGGTTTACAGCGGCTTATTACAATCGCGGTATTTTACACATGGAACTGGGTAAAAATGGCGAAGCTTTTACCGACTTTGATCGAGTGCTAGAAATCCAGCCCAAATATCCCCAAGCCCTGTTAAACCGAGGCAATCTCAAGTTTCAGTTAGGCAATGGCAGTGGTGCTATTAGCGACTATTCTCAGGCGATCGCTATTAAACCAGACTATGCTTTGGCCTATACTAACCGCGCCAGTGCCCATTTGCTGTTGCGCAGTACGCCTCGGGCTTTAGAAGATTTACAAAAAGCGGCTCAGCTCTACCAACAGCAGGGTAACTCTGCTAAGTATCAAGAAGTGATCGATCGCTATCGGCAGCTCGAAGGCAAGTAAGATATCGATCGAGCTACCACGCTTCTTATGGAATTATAGTTGTTGATCCAAGTGTAATTAATCCCAAAAGTACCAAAATTGATCGCGGCGCCATAGTAAATATCGTCGATCGATGCTTCCATCAAAGTTCAAATTATTTACTGGTTTCTAGTGAATTTCCCCAGAAGGTAACAACCAAAAACCCCTACCCAAATAGACTAGGGCAAGGGCTTTACCGATACAAAAATCTACATATTGCCACGTACAGCCGCGAGCACGAAAATCACCACTGGTCCGGCGATCATGATCAAGCCTACCATCGAGAGCTGGGCAACCACTTCCCAGTTAATTGCGCCCACTGCGCCGGTAATCATGTCCATAGTTTCTCCGGGATATTAATTTAGAATATTTTTACAGATCCTGCTCTACAATCCTACCTACCAGCAAGCTGCTAAGCTGAGTCTTTGTTACAAACCTTTACAAAAGTTTAATTTATGAATAAGTGGAAATGTGTGGGTGGCTGTGGTGCTTGCTGCAACCTCGATCCAGAGAGTCGCCCCGATTTGGATGCCTATCTTAACCCCGATCAGCTAGCGACATACATGAGCATGGTGGGGAAAGATGGCTGGTGCGTGAATTTTAATAAGACTAACCGAGATTGCAATATTTACGCCGATCGACCAGATTTTTGTCGAGTACAGGCCGACACTTTTCAGGCGATGTTTGGCATTGAACCCGAAGATTTAGACGATTTTGCGATCGATTGCTGTCATCAACAAATCGAAGATGTCTATGGCGATCAGAGCTTGGAGTTATTAAAGTTTGATCGGGAGGTAGGGATCATTGCCTGAAAATGTGATTCGTCGGGTGGATAGACTATGATCACCGACTAGAAATAATCATAGTCCATCACCAAATCACAGTTTAGACATTACGCACTTTCTTCCAAATTCTGCTCCGGCATGATCAAACTCAGCTCAGCCGTAGGAGCCATAAGCTGGAGAAATCGATCGGCAGTGACATTATTTCGACCCAAGAAAAAGCTCTCCCAGTTAGCTGCGGCGGGCGACACATGACTATCTACCTTGCAGGCAAAAGACTTCATTGAAGTACCAGCCAGTTCGCGTTTTACCGAGAACTGAAACACACAGAGGCTAGTAAACATCGAATTCTTGGGGCGTGCCGGAATTTGGTTGGCTTGGGCGTGGAAGCGAGTGATTTCGTTTACCAACTGTTGCCAATGGCTGCTAAAACTGGCCTGGTTGGCACCTTTGGCCAAATAGCCTAAACAGAGTTCGTGGAGTGGTTCGTTGTTTTCGTCTAAAAGTAATACTTCGTAGTATTGACCCAAACCATACTTTTCCCGCTCGTTGTGAGCTTGACGCGAATAGGCACCGCTAACAATCATGCGCTTTTCCTGCACAGAGGCTTGGCGATCGAAAGCAAATATTGGCGATCTTTGTACCACCAGCATCCGAGGATTTTTTAGCAGCAGACCTTTTTCTTGGCCACCGCTGTTGTATTGGTATGTTACCAAATCTTTAACCTTAAAAGAGTGCCAGCCTGCTTTTTCCATCTCGGCTTCGGTAATGAAATAGCCGCAGTCGATATCGCCTTTTTCGCCGCGTAGGGCTTGAATGCGGGGCAGACGGGCTTGATGATCGGTGTACTCGGGGCTGGCAAAGCGATCGAGTGTTACAGGTACTTGAGTTGGGGTAGGGAGAGTTTGCAGGGTGGTCATTGTAATATTCCTTGGGTTGCTGAGTGAAAATAGCAGAGGTCATCAAACACAGAGCAAAACCCGCATGGGAGTAGTTCGTTAGTGCTTGATTTCCACCATGGTTAAAGAGTACTATAGTACAAAGAGATTGGCAAGGGGTTTGAGCAAAGTTTTTTTTCGTAACGAATGAAACCGTTGTATGACAAGTATTATGGGTGTTTTCACTTCCCCGATCACAAGTGATGTCGATCACCTATAATAACTTAGTCATTTGCCTACCTCCCTATGCCTGCCACCCCTCATTGCCAGCGACTGCCCAATGGTATTGCCCTAATTATTACACCTAGTAACACAGCAGATATTGTTGCCGGTCGAATTTTTATTAGGGCGGGTAGCTATTTTGATCCGGTTGATCGATCGGGCACCAGCAACTTAGTCGCAGCCTTGCTCACTAAAGGTACTACAGAGCTTTCCGCCATGGAGATCGCTACCCGCATCGAGTCGGTGGGGGCGGGGGTGAGTGCAGAGGCCAACAATGACCATATCGAAGTCAGCTTTAAGAGTGTCACCAGCGACTTTGCCGATATCTTGCGTTTGGTAGGGGAAATTATCCGTAACCCGGCGTTTCCGGTAGAGCAGGTGACATTAGAAAAAAAATTGGTGGTTGAGCGAATTCGCTCGCAAGCCGAGCGTCCATTGACCCTAGCTTTTCAGCAGCTCCGGGAAAGCATTTATCAAGGTCATCCCTATGCTCGCCCACTGTTGGGGATAGCCAGCAACGTGATGGATATCGAACGCCAAGAATTGGTAGATTTTCATCACACTTATTTTCGGCCAGACTTAGTAACCATTAGTATTGCTGGCAACGTAGATTTAGCTCTGGTGGAGCGGTTAGTAGACGAAGTTTTTATCGATTGGTTTTTACCGGCTGCTCCGGCACCAGCTATTCAGCATCACCTGATAGATGCACCTGCTCAGCGGCAAACTTTAGCCAAAGATACCAAGCAGTCGATCGTGATGCTTGGCCATCTGAGCGTTGCGGCTACTGACCCAGATTATTTTGCTTTGAGAGCGATCGATTCCTATTTGGGCAGCGGTTTATCTAGTCGGCTATTTGTGGAGCTGCGGGAAAAGCGAGGCTTGGCCTACGAGGTGGCTAGTGTGTTTTCGACTAAGATTGATCGATCGATTTTTGCGGTGTATATGGGCACTGCCAATGAAAAAGTCTCGATGGCCATCAATGGATTACAGGGAGAACTGGCGCGACTCTGTGTGGCTAGGTTGAGTGAGGAAGAACTGGCTGATACCAAAACTAAGCTTTTGGGTAAATATGCCCTCAGCAAACAGACCAATGGCCAGTTGGCTTATATCTATGGTTGGTATGAGTCTTTGGGATTGGGCTGGGATTTTAATCAGACTTTGAGTAGCTCGATCGAGGCGTTGACTACTGCCCAAATTGAAGATGTGGCTGTTAAGTATTTCGATCGGCCTTATCATCTATCGGTGGTCGGCGGATAACTTCACTGTTCCAAATATTGCCAATTAGCAAAAGTCGCGGCTTGGCCACAGGGTTGACCTTGAATATCGGTAAGATTCCAAATTGTGGCTCGATCAATTTCAAACCTTCGCCCGCTACTAGAAATCCTGACCCCGTAATAATTATCAATAAATCCCTGCTGCTGCGCCTGAGCCATCATCACCTCACGCGCCGCCTGATTCACTGGTTCAGCAGTGGATTTAGAGGGAGTTTGGGTAAATGTTGTCCAATCCATTTCCCATAGATCCAAGGCCACCTGGTTGCCATAATTCAACACCGGGTCGCTTTCAGTGCCATGAGAAACCACCACAAAGGGCGCAGCATAAAGCAATTTAGCTTTTTCTAACCGCGAACCAGAGCATTCGATTAGCTCCCTGCCCAGCAACTGCCGGTAGCTAGCTAACAAAATCTCTATCCAGTCAATAATTTGTGGCTGTTGCCAAATTTCCTTCAAAGATCGACCCTACCTGTGATACCGGCGATTGAAATCCAAACCAGTTAGAATACGATCAACGAATTCCCAGCAGTCATGGTACAAGAAACAGCTCCCAGTAACAAACTTCAAAATATTATCGTAGCGATCGTCGCAATATTGTTAGCCGTAGCGCTCTTTTTTGGTCAGCGATTACAACAAGGCAACAACTCTCTGGTGGCTCAA
>JAYUSV010000314.1:0-5241 GCA_043755495.1 Synechococcales cyanobacterium | reverse complement strand
TCCGGGCGGCATCATTCCACCCCAGCTCTATTTGGCGATGGATGAACTATCCAGTGAATATGGCAACGAAACCATGCGGATCACTACCCGCCAAGGTTTTCAGCTTCATGGCATTTTGAAAAAGAACCTTAAAGCTACCATCTACAAAATGGTACAGAATTTGGGTTCTACTTTAGGAGCCTGTGGTGATGTGAACCGCAACATTATGGCTCCACCAGCACCGTTTAAAAATCGCCCAGAATATGGCCACTGCTGGGAATATGCAGACAAGATTGCCGATTTGTTGGCTCCCCAAACTGGGGCTTATTATGAAATTTGGTTAGATGGAGAGAAAGCTGTTAGTGGTGAAGCTCCAGAAGTTACCGCAGCAAGATCGAGCAATGGCAATGGCACCATCTTTCATGAAGGCGAAGAGCCAATCTATGGCACTCAGTACATGCCCCGCAAGTTTAAAATTGCAGTGACAGTCCCTGGTGATAACTCGGTAGATCTATTTTCCCAAGATGTGGGTTTAGTCGTAATCACCAACGATCAAGGAGAATTGCAAGGGTTCAATGTCTATGCTGGTGGTGGTTTAGGTCGTACCCACAATAAAGAAGAGACTTTTGCCCGCATTGCTGATCCGATCGGCTATGTGGCCAAAGCTGATATCTATACCTTAATTAAGGCAATTGTCTCCACCCAAAGGGATTATGGCGATCGAGAAAATCGTCGTCACTCGCGGATGAAGTATCTGATCAACGATTGGGGTGTAGCCAAATTCACTGCCCAAGTAGAGAAGTATCTGGGCAAAAAGATTGAACCACTCAAGCCATTACCAGAATTTCAATATATGGATTTTGTTGGTTGGCATGAGCAGGGTGATGGCAAGCTGTTTTTGGGAATTTCGATCGAGAATGGTCGGGTTCACGACACCGCTACCCTCAAATTACGCACTGCTCTACGGGAAGTGATTAAAAAATATCAGTTGCCCATGCGCCTGACTCCCCATCAAAATGCTCTGATTCACGATATTGACCCGGCTGATCAAGCAGCGATCGACAAAATCCTGACCGATGCCAATGTGGTCACAGATCCTAGCAAGATTGATAGCATTTTGCGGATGTCGATGGCTTGTCCGGCGATGCCTACTTGTGGCTTAGCGGTGACAGAATCGGAGCGGGTGTTGCCAGATGTGAATGCCCGGATTCGATCGATTCTCAAAGAAGTCGGTTTGCCAGATGAGCAAATGGTGGTCAGGATGACTGGTTGCCCCAATGGCTGTGCTCGCCCTTATTTGGCGGAGTTGGCTTTTGTGGGTAGTTTTCCGGAGTCTTATCAGGTGTGGCTGGGTGGTGCACCTAATCACACTCGGTTGGCAAAGCCCTACACCGAAAGAATGCACATCAATGATTTGGAGTCTTTTTTGCAACCAATTTTTGCTTTGTTTAAACAAGATCGGAAGGATGCCGAGAGCTTTGGTGATTTCTGCGATCGAGTAGGCTTCGAGAAAATTCGTGCTGCTGTCGGGTACTAACAAAATCTAGATAGCTCTAAAGTATCGCTCCGTAATTAATTACAGAGCGATATTTCGCTGGCTTTTTTATTATCGATGATGCTAATTAATCGTCATCTTCAAAATCATCACCGGCAGGATCTTGCCACTCTTCTTCACTTTCTTCATCCGACACCTCATCATTAGGTAAACCCATCAATTTATTGTCATCGAAGTCATCCTTCCCAGGCGAGAAGACCGACAAGCCCACAGTAGCTGGGTCTTCAAAGTCATAGCGTCGAGCACTATTGTCATCGAGGATCATATCCTCATCGCTACTAGCCAAATTGCCCTCGTAACCGTACATCATCCCCGCACCCAAATCGGTGTCGAAGCTGCTCATCGATTCTTCATAGGCATTGTAACCAGTACCTGCCGGAATTAAGCGACCAATGATCACGTTTTCCTTTAGGCCGCGCAGCCAATCAGACTTGCCCTCGATCGCCGCTTCGGTCAAGACTCTAGTAGTCTCTTGGAAACTGGCCGCCGAGATAAAGCTGTCGGTATTTAGCGAAGCTTTAGTGATACCCAGCAACATCGGCGTGTACAGCGCCGGAGCCGCACCCGTAATCGACATGGCATCATTCACCTGCTCTACCTGGCGCAGCTCAATCAGCTCACCCGGCAGCATGGTGGTGTCGCCACCATCATCGATCCGCACCTTGGAGGTCATCTGGCGCACAATCACTTCGATGTGTTTGTCCGAGATTTCTACTCCCTGAGATTGGTACACCGACTGTACTTCGTCTACCAAGAAAGCCTGGGTTTTTTGCAGTGCCGACAAGGCCGCATCATAAATGCCATCTTTAACTTCGCGGTAATGCTCAAAGTAGGTTTCCAGAATTTCGTGGGGGTTGGACTGGCCATCGGTCAAAGATTGACCGGCAGTAACAGCTTCACCATCACCCACCGAAATATTCTGTCCAGGGCCGAGAGGGTATTCGGCCACTAAGCCACCGGCTTCAATTACTTTGATTTCGATCGGCTCCCCATCTTCGCTATAAACCACTGTAGCCGTGCCATCACGCCGACAGAGAATACAAGCTTCTTTGGGTTTGCGAGCTTCGAGTAGCTCTTCAATCCGCGGTAGACCCTGAATAATGTCCCCAGTCTTCGCCCGTTCAAATACGAGTAATACTAGGTTGTCTCCGCGTTGTACCAAGTCACCATTATCGATGTGCAAAATCGCACCGGGTGATACCCGGTAAGGACGAGCTAATCTCACGATTACTTCATTTGGTTCGATGCTGAGTACCTGACCAGAATCAGGAGTTGGGCAATCGATCGCTACGTTACTACCCGAAACAATTAAGTCGCCAGGTTTGACAGTAGCTTCACCAGTAATCGGAATAGAGATGCGATCGGTATCTCGAATCACCAAGACCCGACGCACTAATTCTTCCCCTTGGCGGATACCACGCACTTCCCCAGGATACTTACAACGAATCTCGGTACGAGCGACTACTGCTCCGGGCAAAATTTGTTGACCATCAGTTACCAGCGGCTCAGTGTGAGTACTACCACCCAAAGGATCTGCCGCAGTATCTCGACGAATCACCAAGGATTCTAGAATTACCAGTTGCAGACGATTAATCTTGGGATTTTTTTCGTCGGGAATCAGCTCGATATCGGCAGCTAACTGCACCGTCGAAGAAGATTCACCGCCATCCATTTCTAGCACCAACTGAGTGCGGACTAGCTCGATGCCATCTACCGACTTCACCCGTTCGCCGTCTTTGTAAGGAATCCGTTGTACGGCACGGAGTTCGATCGAGCTACCCCGACCAGACTTGTTCACCGAAGACTGGGAAGGCATCGCGGCACTGTCATTTACATGGTATTCCTGTACCGGACGCAGTAATAAGGCCGATCCATCGGGAGTTTCCACGTATTCGGCATAGCGCATTTCGGTAACTTCGGCAACTTCTGGCACTGGCTTTTGACCGGGCAGAATCAGAGTACCAGTAATCGATTGGCCAGCTTCTGGATCATCTAACAAGAATAAGTCGCCAGGCTTGATGGTGATTTCGCGCAGAATGTCGTTTTTCTGCACAACTTCTACCACCCCACTGGTCGCACAGAAGATATCTTTAACCACTTCGGTACCAGCGTCTACAAACTGTCCGTCTTCGACGTTCAGCAAGCTGATGTCTTTATTCACCTCATGAGATTCTTCGGGCACCCATAATATGGTGCCGCCCTTGGTGATTTCAAAGCCCTGTTTGGCCTTGCCTTTTTTCTGGACTTCGATATCGGCATACTTAATAATGCCGCCAGTCCGAGTGCGATACCGATCGTCGATCAATTCGGCTACCGCTGCCTGATTTTGTACCTTAGTTCCCGGTGGAGCCAAGAGATGAAAACGCTGACTATCTTTGGTGGTGACTACGTACCGATCGCGGGTGCCATTGGTTTCGATTTCCACAGTAGCTTTATCCAAAGATACTGAAGCCGTAATAATGTCGATTTCTCGCTCACCGCGTAATCTAACTATTCCACCGTTAACAGAAGTCAGCTTGGTTTCGGCCAAGACTCCTTCTAAGCCAACCGGTTCGCCATTTTGGATCGCCGGTTCGGCTCCTGGTGGCAAGTTATAGACTTCCCCAGACAGCACCCATACCAAGCCACCACGAGAGGCGCTTCTGGTAGTGTTGCCCTGTCTGTCAGTTTTTTCTTCTGGTACAATGTCTGCAAACAGCACTTCGCCTGCGAGATCAGTGGCTACGTCCTTAGTTGCTTTTTCGGTGGAACGATGCCCCTTAGAAAGCGCCACTTCGGCCATCAACTCACCAGCTTTCACGAGCTGACCATCTTTAATAGGCAGGGAAGAACCCACTGTGACCGAGAAAGTCTGCTTTTTACCCTTGCCGGTTGGTTCTAAGGTAAATTCACCGTTAGCTTCTACTTGCTCGCGCTCATCCCCATGCCGAGTACGCATCGATCGAGTCCGCAGGGTGCCATAGCGAATAATGCCTTCTACCTTGGCTTTGAGTTGAACTTCGACTTCTCCGGTAAACACCCCACCAGTGTGGAAAGTCCGCATGGTGAGCTGGGTTCCAGGCTCGCCGATAGACTGTGCTGCAATAATTCCCACCGCTTCGCCCAGGTCCACCATTTTCACGTAGGCTAAGCTCCAGCCATAGCAAGACTGGCAAATCGATCGAGTGGCTTCACAGGTCAAAGGCGAGCGGACAAAGACTTCTTGCAAACCAGCATCGCTGATTTTCTTTACTAAGTTCTCATCGAGCTGATCATTCCGCTCACCCAATAACTCTTTAGTTTTGGGGTGGCGCACTGGAGCAGCCAAGATCCGACCAAATAAACGGTTGCCGATCGGAATCAGCACTTTGTCACCGTCTTTCATGGGATGTACATGTACGCCCCGCGTGGTGCCGCAATCTTTTTCGCGCACAATTACATCTTGGGCGACATCTACCAACCGCCGGGTTAGATACCCGGAATCGGCGGTGCGCAAGGCGGTATCTACCAAGCCTTTGCGGGCACCATAAGACGAAATAATATACTCAGTTACCGTCAAACCTTCCCGGAAGTTGGTTTTAATTGGTAAATCGATGATTTCCCCTTGAGGGTTGGCCATCAAGCCGCGCATTCCCACCAACTGTCGTACCTGAGACAAGTTACCCCGAGCACCCGAGAAGGCCATCATATAGACGGAGTTCAACGGATAGTTTTCGCGGAAGTTAACT
>JAYUSV010000313.1:0-5263 GCA_043755495.1 Synechococcales cyanobacterium | reverse complement strand
TTAGTCCAAGCCTTATGGCACTTTTGATTACTGCTTAAAAGGTATACCGCAGACTTTTTCTTGATTGAGTAAGATTGATCAAGTTTTTACAAGCGGTTTTGATATGAAATATATCGCTGGTTTGTTGTCTGGAATACTGATTTCTACTGTTTTTGTCATCCCTGATATTGCAGTAGGGCAAGTCATGAAGGCAGTATTACAGATGTTGATGAAATCGACATGAAATTAAAATATGAAATTGTTTAATTTCATATTTTACAAAACTGTACAAACAATAGTAGCCACCAAATATTATCTGAATACTCTGGCGGAACCATTTCAGCGAAACAGTTTCAGGAGTTTTAACTCCAGCTCGTTTAAGAGTTTTGGAACATATCTTTATTAAAATTCGTCGCCAAGATAAGCAAAGGAAAGCAAAGCCTGTTTGGCTTGGTGCTAGAACATTCTTGTAATTTGGTCACAAGTTTAGGCTAAGATAAACGGCTTATTGTCAATTCTTATACTTTTACGCTATCGATTTTTACTCTTAATCGATTTTCACTCTTGGGGGAGACGCATGCATAAAAATGTTAGCTGGTCATTAACGGTAGCTTTAGCGAGTACATCGATCTTTGTCGCACCGGCATATTCGGCAGAGTTGATAGACTGGCGTTTTAACGTCGAAAGAAATGTAATTGGCCTAACCACCGATAGAGCAGTAAAACCTACTGTTTTTTTGCTCAGTAATCCCAATCGTTTGGTTATCGACCTACCAGGAATAGGTAAAAAAGGCCCAACTATCCGCAGTCAGTATGGCGGAGCAATCAAAGAAATTCGGATTTCGGAAGTATCTGGAAATATGACCCGGGCAGTGGTTGAGCTGTCACCAGGATTTGGAGTGTCTTCGCGGAATATCAAAGTCGCCAGTGATTCGCCCGGTAAGTGGTATGTGCGGATGAAGTCGATCGAAAGCGGCATTCCTCCAGGACCAGGCGAAACCAAAGAGATTATTCAAGTACCTACCGAAGGCGCACCAGAGGTATCATTACCACCACCGATCGGGGGGTCTAGACCACCAACATCTGGTAGACCATTGCCTCCCAGCAGCGGCAATGTGCTCACTGCCAACTTACCAGCAGGCAAAGAAATTGCCCCATTGAAATCTCAGTTGCAGAGTTTAATAAATCGCTACAGCGACCTATCGCCAGGGATGTTTTTTATTGATGTAGAAACTGGTGACTATGTAAACTTGGGTGGCGATCGAGTCTACGCTGCTGCTAGCACCATTAAACTGCCAATTTTAATGGCTTTCTTTGAAGCCGTCGATGCCGGTCGAATTAATCTCGATGAAAAACTAACAGTGACCAACGCTTCCATTACTGGTGGTTCTGGTACTTTACAGTATTATCGCGGGGCAAAAATTACCGCGTTAAGTACTGCTACTAGAATGATCACCATCAGTGATAACACTGCGACTAACATGATTATTAGTCGGTTAGGTGGTTTGGGAGCCGTAAATGCTCGCTTTCGCAGTTGGGGGCTAAATAATACCTATATGAAAAATTATTTAGGTGACTTTAAAGGTACGAATAAAACCAGTGCCGTAGATTTAGTGAAGGCTTCAGCGTTGGTAGCTAAACGGAAGGTCATGAGCGAAAGCAGTCGTGCCAAAGCTTTAGATATTCTCAACGCTACCGAAAACACCAAGCTATTGAAAGCTGGATTGGGTAGTGGTGCGAACATCGCCCATAAAACTGGCACACTTGGTGTGATCTTGGGTGATGCTGGTATTATTGAAAAACCCTCGGGCAAGCTGTATTTGGCAGGCGTGTTTGTTCGTCGCCCCTTTAATGATCTACGCGGTCGGTATTTTATTCAAGAGGCATCGCGCTTAAGCTACAACTACTTTAATAGTCAAGGCTAAGGCTTTTGATAGTTGCTGACTAACTCTAGCCGTGAGAGGGCACTAACGGCGCTTTCTCGTACATAGGAGTCGATCGATTCGTCTTCAGCTAATCTGGCCAGAGTTGCAGCGCAGCGCTCATCTCGAATAGAGGCAAAGGCATTGACGATCGACATATCCAGAGCCGGATTATCGGTGGTGCCCAATGTCTCGTTTAAGATATCAAATGCCGGACTGCCTATTTCACCCAAAGCCATCGCGGCAGCAATATGTACAACTGGATTAGCATCATGTAAAGATTGCTTTAATCCAGCTAAGCCCGCTGCCGGAAATTCGTCTTCTGGGTAATTGATGGCGACTTGCGCGAGGGCTTTGGCGCAGCTTCCCCGCACAGTAACGTTGGGACTATTTAACATGGCATCAACCAGGCTGGGTACAGTTTCGGCTCCAATTCCACCCAATAGTTTGACGGCAGCACGGCGATATACTACGTCATCATCATCTAAGGCGCTCATTAACCGAGGGATAGTATCGGCATCGCGGGTTTCATATATTTCACCCATGGCTCGATCGCGTAGGTTGGGGTTAGGGTGCTTGAGTTGAGCAAAGAGTTCATCTTGAGACATAATTTTGAAGGTTTGATTTTATATGGTTTTACTGACTGCTTTAGCCCGAACTAACCAATCGGTGTCTTCGATCGCCAACTGGTAACTACTAAAGCTTTCAAGCTTTCCTAAGGCGATTAATGCTGCATATTTTAAGTCCCAAAGACCGGTACTTAGGCATTTTTCTAGCTCTGGGATAGCCTGTGGATCGCCGATTTCGCCAAGGGCGATCGCTGCTGCTGCCCGAGATTTTTGGAACTGGGGTTGAGTGTTGTGTAAGGCAGTTATCAACAAATCGTAGGCCGGAGCATGACGTAGCCAGCCGAAGATTTTCATTACGTGGAAGTGCGCCCCGTAGTCGTTGTGGGCTTCTTCTTCATAAGTGGCAAACAAGGCCGCCGGTGCTTCGGTGGGATATTGGCTCAAAATTGCTTGGGTGGCTAGGTAACATTTGCCAAAGTCGGTGTCGTAAAGATCTCGAATCAAAGTTACTAGTGGTAAAGACTGAGGATGGTTATGCACCATTTTTAGGTCTTGGGGATGGTCGCGTAGGACTGTTTCGATCGACTCCCTAACATCTTCAAATCTCAATACGCCCTCGGCTTGACCAGCATCGGCCAACATGCGTACTCCCCGCAACCGAAAGACGATCGAGACCGGGCAGTACACAATATGTGGGATTGCCCCATAGTATTTGGCATCGATCAGGTCTTGAATACAGAGGCGGCGGGCTAGCACGCTGCGGTGTTGTAAGAATCCCACCACTCGATCCATCAGGCTATAGTCTTTGGTAAATCTCCCTACGGCGGCGATCGCGGCGCTGGCGATCGGGCCATCTTCGTCGGTGGTAAATTTGCGGATGCGTTCTAGAGCTGGCAGGTAGTTGAGTTTAATTAATGTGTGGATGATCACCCGGTAGCTTTGGCCGGGTCGATCGAGTAATTCAGTAATTTCTGCGAGTATTTCCGGGTCTTGGGTGCCAATTTCGCCGATCGACCATACGGAGTTTTCGATCACGTAGCAGTCTTCATCACCGAGGCAGTCTCGAATGACTGGGATGGCTTGAGTGGCTTGTAGTCTGCCCAAACTTTCGATCGATTTGCGGCGCACGATGCGGTTGTCGAGTTCGGGTTCAAGATTTTGGACGGCGCGGATCAAGGCGGCGATCGAGTTTTCGGATTGGTAGTTGATTAAGTGCGAGGCGGCGATGTAGCGGGAGTCTTCTTCACCAATATCTTTTTGCGGTCGATCGAGGATCTGGATGGCTTGTTCTTCACTGAGGTTGAACATGTTGATGAAGCGCTTATCCATAAATAGCCTCGACTTGGCTGCTGCTAATGATTATTAAAGTTTTCACCATACCACATTGGGGCTGATTTTCTGGGTTATTCGGTGGATGGTAGGTGAAGCATCCAGTGCAGAATTGCTAGCAGTTTTCCCACTGGATCTAATGAGTACTCTTTGCCTTCGAGGGTAACTGTGCGATCGATTAGCCGCAGAAATTGCCAGATGCTACCGGTGGTTACGATCCCGTAAATTTGTTCAATATTGATCCCTTGTTCCTGGTTAAACCTTTGGGCTGCAACCATTTCGGCGATGCACTGGCCCAGTCCGCTCTTGAGAATCCCCTTTTTTGCTTCGACTAAAGCGATTATGGGGGCTTCGATCGTTAGTTGCAGCGGACTGCGGGCAATTAAAAAATCACAGGCTCCACTTAATCCCAGCTCTCGATCAATGGTGAAGTCTTGGCCAGAAAAGATGCTTACCTTGCTGTGCGCTAAACTGCGCAGCTCTAGTAAAACTGGGGCGATGATAAATTCTGATCGGGCTTTTTCGGAATCGACATCAATGGCCAAGGCCATGCCCATGGCTAAGGATTTTTGCAGCCAGTCGCTGGCGATCAGGGGTTGCAGCTCAGGAATGAAGGCTGTTTGCTGTAATTCGATGTTGAGTTTGGCTCGGACGTTGTCGATCGTGAAGTCGCTGTAGGGCATGGTTTACAGATCCTGAAGGATTTTCTGAGCTTCTCTGGTTTTATAGTCAATCGCAAGTCTTAGTAGCGAAGATTAAGGAAGCCCTAAAGATTGTCTTCGACCTATTCTAATCATTAATGCGTCTGAATCTATTAGATATTTTGTCGAAGCAAAAGGTGATCGAAATCTGAGACTATTAGCGAATGTCTATTCCTAAGAATTTGCTGATGAAGTCATATCAAAAAATTGTGATCGAAGAATGCCATGACCCTCTACTGCCATTGCTTCCAGAAGAGTTTGCTTTGATGACACCCCATGCTTACATGGTCTGCGGGGCAGATTATGGTGGCAAATCGCCGTATTTTTTGCGCCAGGGATCGATCGACCGCCTGCGCCAAGCCCAAAAATATCTCCAAACTATGCGACCTGGTTGGCGACTGCAAATTTTTGATGCCTATCGACCAGTTGAAGTGCAGCAATATATGGTGGACTACACTTTTAAGCAGGTGGTTATAAAAAGGGGATTGCAAAATTTAAGGTTGGCTTCCGACCAAGCCGATGAAATTTGGCAGCAGGTTTACCAAATTTGGGCGACCCCCAGCTTTGACTTAGAGACTCCGCCGCCCCATAGTACCGGAGCGGCGATCGATCTCACCCTGTTAGATGCTGAGGGGAATGTTATAGATATGGGATCGCCAATTGATGAGATGTCGCCGCGATCCCAGCCCGATCATTTTGCTACCAATCCTGAAGGACAAGAGTTTCACGAACACCGTGAATTGCTAAAAAAAGTGATGACCGCC
>JAYUSV010000312.1:0-5272 GCA_043755495.1 Synechococcales cyanobacterium | reverse complement strand
TTTTGGTCTCTGCTACCCTTTGAGCCGATCGACATTTGAGCGATCGAGTATTTTTTTATGCCTTTTAAACCCCGTAAAGCTGGTGGTAATTTTGGTAGCCGTCGTGCTGATGACGCTACCCCCCGCGATCGCCAACCCCGCAGAGCTGCTGACAGTAGAGTAGGCAGCGATGATCGCGCACCTCGCAAGTCTTTTGACCGTGATAGCAGATTTGGTGGCGATGACCGGCCACCGCGCAAATCTTTTGGTGACAGAGACGGTGGTAGCTTCTCTAATGATCGCCCAGCTCGTAAGTTTGAGGGCGACCGGAAGCCTTTTAATCCGAATGATCGCGCGCCCCGCAAGTCCTTTGACCGCGATAGCAGATTCGGTGGCGATGACCGACCACCACGCAAGCCTTTTAATCGCGATGGTGGCGCACCCAGCGATCGTCCACGCAAATCTTTTGGTGACAGTCGTTTTGGTGGTGATGACCGCGCGCCTCGCAAATCCTTTGGTGACAGAGACGGTGGTAGTTTCTCCGACCGGCCAAGAAAATCCTTTGATAGCGAACGTCGATTCGGTGGTGATGACCGCGCACCTCGCAAATCCTTTGGTGACAGAGATGGCGGCAGTTTTTCTGATCGTCCCCGCAAGCCTTTCAATCCCACCGATCGCGCACCCCGTAAATCTTTTGGCGATAGTCGTTTTGGTGGCGATGACCGCGCGCCTCGTAAATCCTTTGGAGACAGAGATGGTGGGTTCTCGGATCGGCCTGCTCGCAAACCTTTTGGCGATGACCGCGCGCCACGCAGATCTTTCGATGACGGCGGATTCCAAGGTGATCGTCCAGTACGGAAATCCTTTGGCGGTGGTGATCGACCAGATAGCGCACCTCGCAAATCTTTTGGCGACAGAGATAGCGGTAACTTCTCTGATAAACCATCTCGTAATTTTGATGGCGAACGAAGATTTGAAAGAGATCGGCCAGCGCGGAAATCTTTTAACCCAACCGATAGAGCACCCCGCAAATCTTTCAACCGCGATGGCGGTAGCTTCTCTGAACGTCCAGAACGGAAGTCTTTTGGCGACAGCCGATTTGGTGGCGATGACCGCGCGCCCCGCAAATCTTTTGGCGACAGAGATGGTGGTGGATTTCAAGGTGAAAAAGAACCTCGTAAACCTTATGGCGACCAGAGATACGCTGGAAAAGACAAAGTAGAAGGCGATACCATCTATTTTGAGCAGCCCAACGCCCAAGAATCTTCGGCACCCTTAGAACAAGCTTCCGAGGATTTTATCTACGGCAAGCATTCAGTACTGAGTGCTTTAGAAAGCGGTCGGCAGATCAATCGGATTTGGCTACTGCCCAAACTTCGTTACGATCCCCAATTTAATTTACTAGTTACCGAGGCCAAAGGCACCGGCACCGTCGTAGATGAAGTGGACGTGCGCCGCCTACAGCAACTTTGTGATGGTGGTAATCACCAGGGGATAGTGGCACAAGTTGCTCCTTACCACTATTGGGATCTGACTGAAATGATCGCCAAAGCCAAAGAAGGCAACGAGCAACCGGTGATTTTGGTCGCTGATAGCTTGACTGATCCCCAAAACTTAGGCGCAATGGTACGCACAGCCGAAGCTCTCGGTGTTCAAGGTTTAGTGATCCCCCAACGGCGAGCAGTAGGTATCACCAGTAGCGTCCAGAAGGTCGCTGCCGGGGCGCTAGAACATTTGCCCGTTGCCAGAGTTACCAACCTCAGTCGCGCTTTGGCAGAACTCAAAGAAGCCGGGTTCTGGATCTATGGCACGATGGCTACTGCTCCCACGGCCATCCATGATGTCAAGTTTACTGGGCCAGTTGTTGTAGTTATTGGAGCAGAAGGCGAAGGGCTAAGTTTACTTACCGAAAACACCTGCGATTTCTTGATCTCGATTCCACTTTCGGGCAAAACGGCCAGCCTGAATGCGGCGACAGCGGCAGCGATGGCTCTATACGAGATCCAACGTCAGCGATGGTCAAATCGGATCCGACTGTAAGTGAATCGATTCGGCTAACCCCTCATAAAACTATTAAAAACTTCATCTTTAATTTAGATGGAGTTTTTAAAATTTAATCTAACTGATCATCAAAACACCAAAGTGTTATCAGCACAGCTTTTAACTGATTTGAATCACCGTTTTTTTATAAAATCAGAGCAAAGATTGTGCTTTGGGTGGTGATTCTTATGAAGATTGGTGAATGTTGAGGTTGACTATGTACTGATTCCCCTCCATTATTCATAAAGGTATCTGCGAAGAGCCGCCCAGCCACAGGTAAGTAGGTACTTTTACTAGATGATCTTGATCTAATAACTTTCTACTGTCGTTGATTCTGCTGGCAACTTTGCAGAGGGAAAAATCTTTTTCCTTGTCAACATTTATCGTAAATTTGATTTAAATAGAAAAATGCCAATTAAGCTCGGGAAGATCGCAGAGATCTGGACTAATACCCTAGATCTTTTGGGCCAAGCCTGGTGGATTGAAATCTCTACCACTCAGCCCAAATGTACCTATTATTTTGGCCCTTTCGCTGATGGAAAGGAAGCAGAGCTAGCAATGCAGGGCTATATTGAAGACCTCGAAAGCGAATCTGCTCAGGGCATTCAGGCATTGATTAAACGCTGTAAGCCGGAGCGATTGACGATCGACCACGATATGGGGGAGAACAGTGACCGCGAGTGGGCAACAGCACTCAGCGGCCAAGCATCTGCAAAATTGTTGTAGCAATTAAGCGAGGTTAGTTAAGGCAGCAGCTTTAGCCCGCCTTAATTGTCCTTGCTGTTCTTGTAATAGCTGCTTAGCTTGAGCTTGATCAACGCCAGTCCAATGCATAAGCAGCGATACTTTCACCGATCGATCTCCAGCTTCTAGCAGCTCAGTAGCAGCCTGGTAATCAATTTCAGCCAAATCCGCCAACATGCGGATAGCTCGGTCATGCAGTTTAGAGTTTGTAACAGCCACATCTACCATGCGGTTGCCATAGACTTTGCCCATTTGTACCATCGCACCAGTAGAAATAATATTTAAGGCCATTTTGGTCACAGTCCCCGACTTAAGCCGGGTAGAACCAGTCAAAATCTCTGGTCCGACCAGTAGCCGAATTTCGATATCTGCTTTGGCAGACACTTGTTCTAGGGGCACACAGGCGATAAATGCGGTGGTCGCCCCTCTTTCTTTGGCCGCCTTTAAGGCACCATGCACATAAGGAGTTGTACCACCAGCCGCGATCCCTACCAAGACATCATGAATGCCTACACCTCGATCGACCATCGCCTGTGCTCCATCGGCAGCAATATCTTCCAAGCCTTCTGAGCTACGCACCAAGGCACCATCGCCCCCAGCTAAAATCCCCTGTACCATTTCGGGTGGGGTGCAAAAAGTCGGTGGACATTCAGCGGCATCAAGAACCCCTAAACGCCCACTAGTTCCAGCGCCGATATAAAACAACCGACCGCCTTGGCGCATCCCAGCAGCAGTAGCTTCAATCACCTGAGCCAGCTCTACCCTAGCACCAGCAATAGCCTTGATAGTTTGGTTGTCTTCGGTATTAAATAAATCTACTAGCTCGATCGGGCTGAGTCGATCGAGATTTTGGCTACGCTCATTGACCTGTTCGGTGGTCAAATAACCGCGTTGAACTGATGGTTCTGATGACATTACAGTAGTCCTTCTAATTGACGACGAATTCGATCGTAGTCTACGTCACTGCTGGCATCTTCATCTTTATCAACAGGCTCAGATGTCTTACGATGCTGACCATCAGCCTGCCAATCGGTATCGGTCATATTATCTTCTGGTGGAACTACTAACATGCCTTGTTCAATCAACACGCATTCATAGTTGCTGTCGGCGCAAAATTCTTCGATCTCCTGAGAATCCAAAGGCTCCACCGCAGGTGTAGGCAAGTCTTGAGCCTCTAACATCATGGCGTAACGAGTGGCATCGTCTTCGTCGGCAAACATATAAATGAGGTCGTGACCTTCGGCGCGCACAGAATGAATGCCTTCATTATCGGTACGGGCGTTGAACAAAATGACGTATACGCGCATGGCAAAAGGGAAACTGACTATTCGATAAACCTACCATAATGAGCCACCACTGATCCCACTCCATTATTCTCTTGACAAATCCAAGCCCAGAGCTGATCCCCCCAAGAGAAGTGCCACCATTCCCCCGGATGCCGCTCAAAACCAGCCGCATTCATGGCCTGTAGTAATATTTCTCGCTGCTCATGAAAGGCTTGTCCCTGGGGATCGGTAGCAAAATAGTTGGGCTGCGATCGATCTGACATCTCATCGATCAGTGATCCCATATCTACTACATGCCCCTCGGTATCTAACAGAGTGAGATCGATCGCCGCTCCGGTACTATGGGGCGGCGGTGTCTCTAAGTCAAAGCTGGGAACCGCCCAAATTTTATACACCTGCTGCCAAATTTCATCGGATTGATCAGGAGCCAACCTTAAATTCTCCAATCCTCTTTCAACTAAAACCTGCTTAAAAGTGTAATCCACCATATATTGCTGCACTTCTACTGGGCGATAGGCATCAAAGATTTGCAGCCGCCAAGCAGGCCGCAAAATTTGCAAATGCTGCTGGGCTTGACGCAGGCGCTCGATCGATCCCTGGCGCAAAGAATAAGGCGATTTCCCGCCATAATCTGCTCCACAAGCGATGTAAGCATGGGGTTTTACCAAGGCAAACTCATCGCCAGACAAGGGTAACAGGGGTTCATGACATTCTTTGATCGCAATTCTTTGATATGGCTTCATCAACAAATTATTGGAAATAGATATTCACTAATATTCTCAGATTTCGACAGCCTTTTACTTCAGCAGAAATATCTAACAAGTTCAGACACATCAGTTATATTTGCTAGTCATATACTTTTCCGCGCCCCAAGATGCGAAACCAAACAGTTTCGGGTGTTAGGTAACTGATGAACAACAATTTTGCAACAATTCTTTACAGTCAAACTCCATAACGTTATCCCCAAATCCCATAATTAGCAGGCAGGCTATAATCAAGCTAAGGTATGTCACCCACAACAGTCTAGATTTTGGAGCCTACAATGATTTCCACCCTTAGCAAGCCATCCTCACTAATAAATGAAATTTGTCTCGAAAAAGTTGATGGCTGGAAGCTGTTTAAATTTAGTGAGTCACTTCAGCAGCGAATGGAAGTATTACTAGATAAAAAGAAAGCTGATCAACTAGTGGCAGAAGAAATAACAGAACTCGATACCATTGGAG
>JAYUSV010000311.1:0-5282 GCA_043755495.1 Synechococcales cyanobacterium | reverse complement strand
AAGATAATTGTCGTCTGATCGAAATTCTGGCGATCGGGGGTATGGGCAAAACAGCATTAGCCGTTAAACTGGCTCAGTCAGTTGCGGTCAAATTTGATCGCGTAATCTGGAAGTCACTTTGTAGTGCCCCGCCATTAAGCAACTTTTTAGCTGAAACCATTGCTTTAATCAGGCCAGAATTCGTGGCAGATCCAGCGCAGCACACATCCTTGCTAATTAACCTATTACGAGAGCAGCGCTGTTTATTAATTATCGATAACGTAGAATCGATTTTACTAGCAGGCAAATCTCACCATTATTTAGCAGGCTACGCCGGATATGGAGATCTTTTTCGTCAGATAGCAGAATGCCGCCATCAAAGCTGTGCCCTATTGACCAGCCGCGAGCAAATAGCCGAAGTCGCTAACTATGCAGGCAATAATTTACCCGTGAGGGTTTTGCATCTGGGTGGCTTGGATCTAGCCGCAGCAATGTCGGTGTTGGATGATAAAGGCTTACCCCTCACCAACGAAAAAGGTCAAAAATTGGTGGAGTTATACAGCGGCAATCCCCTCGCTTTAAAGATAGTTTCTACTTCTATTTTGGAAGTATTTGATGGCCAAGTCAACGAGTTCATCCGCCAGGGTATTACGGTATTTAATGGCATTCGGTGGTTGATTGCTAGCCAGTTCGATCGACTGTCGTCATTAGAAAAACAAATTATGTTTTGGCTGGCAATTAACCGGGAATGGATGTCTGTCAATGATTTGCACACCGATGTACTGCCAGCAGTATCCATATCTCAGTTGCTAGAAGCTTTAGAATACTTAAAAGGTCGATCGCTGATTGAAAAAAAAGCTGGCCGATTTACGCAACAGCCGGTGGTAATGGAGTACATGACCGAAAAATTGGTGATGGCGGTCAGAACAGAGATTGTCAGTCAAAAACCACAACTACTTTTTGCCTATGCCTTGATGAAAGCCCAGTCCAAAGATTACGTCAGAGAAAGCCAAATTCGATTAATCCTTCAGCCTTTATTGGCTTTGCTATATTCCGATTTAGGCAGTCAAGAGGCCATAATTCAAGCTTGCAAGCAAATACTGTTAGACCTAGCCAAACAAACAACAGCAGCGGTAAGTTATGGAGCTGGTAATTGCCTGAATTTACTTTGTCAACTGACGGCTGATTTGACTGGGTTAAATTTAGCGGGCTTAAGTATTCGCCAAGCAGATTTGCGGGATGTAGCTCTAGCTGGAGTGAATTTAACTGGTGCCAACTTGAGCACTACGCTATTTACTGAGTCAATCGGCGATATTTATAAAGTGGTCATTAGCCCAGACGATCGATTAGTGGCCAAAGGGGGTAGTGATGGTAAGCTGGTGATTTGGGAAATTAATAGTGGTCAAAGCTTGCTAAATATTAAAGCTCATGATGGCCATCTTATCGGCTTAGTGTTTGCCAAAGATAGTAAAAAGCTGATCAGTTCTAGTTTTGATCGCACTATTAAAATTTGGGATGTAGAGAGTGGGCTACGCCTACAATCTTGGCAGCTATCAGCGCCAGTATATCGTATCGCCTTGAGTCCCGATGGCCAAATTTTGGCCAGCAGTAGTAATTGTGGCGATATTTTGCTCTGGGAAGTAGAGACAGGAAAACTCCTGACTAGCTTGGTTGGTCATAGCCTCACAGTGGTAGATGTAGACTTTCAGCTTCAAGGGCAACTATTAGTTAGTAGCAGTTTCGACTCCACTATCAAAATTTGGAATTTGGCAACTGGGGAATGTCTCAAAACTTTGATTGGTCATACTCAAATTGTTTCCTGTGTAAACTTCAATGCTCTAGGCACCCAGTTGGTAAGTAGTGGTCTAGATACTGCTATTAAAATATGGGATGTAGAATCTGGAGACTGTCTCCAAACCATCCAAGACCATTCGAGAACAGTTATTGATGTGCTATTTACCCCCAATGGGCAACAGATCATCAGCGGCAGCCAAGATTTGACGGTGCGGATTTGGGATCGAGTAAAATCTCAGGATTGGCAATGTAGCAAGGTGTTGCGTGGACATGAAAACAATATTTGGTCGATCGCCTTAAATTCGATCGGCACAGTTTTAGTTAGTAGCGATCAAAGTGGCGTTTTAAAGTTTTGGGATGTGGCTTCTGGTCAATGTATCAAAACCTTTAGCAGTATTCCTAAAGCTGTGCGGGCATTGGCTTTTCATTCTCAAACAAATTTGCTAGCCAGCAGCAGCGAAGATCGCCAAATTCGACTATGGGATTTGGATCGTCATCAATGTCTACAGACTATTTCCGCACATCGTATGGCGATTTGGCAAATTGCTTTTTCACCCCAGGGTGATGTGTTGGCTAGCTGCGGCATGGATGGATTAGTCAAACTCTGGGATGTGCAAGAAGATTACCTTTTGATTGAACAGCCTCAGCCGCTTTTTGCTAGCCCAGGATTTGTCATTACTGTTGCTTTTCATCCTCATGCAGATATTTTAGCGAGTGGTGGAGTGGATACTTTTTGCTGCTGGAATTACCGCACAAAGAAAATATTGTACCAGTCCGAACAAGTGGAATTAGGTGATGTGGCTTTTCATCCGTCAGGTAGATTTATGGCTACTGCTTGTCATCAGCCCGAAATTAAAGTTTGGGATATGGAAAAAGAACAATGCTACCGGGTGTTGTCGGGACATGATAGTGAAAACTGGACAGTAGCATTTCATCCTGTCGGGCATTTGTTAGCTAGTGGGGGCGAAGATAACTCGGTGCGGCTGTGGGATTTTGAGGTGGGAGAATGTCGGCAGATTTTGACTGGGCATACGGCAGCGATCGCCTGTGTCGCTTTTAGTCCTGATGGTCTGTACTTAGCCAGCGCCAGCAAAGACTACACCATTCGGATTTGGCAGGTAGACACCGGGGAATGCATCAGAGTTTTGACTAATCACACCGACTTGGTAAATTTTGTAGTTTTTCATCCAGATGTCGATCGAATTCTACTGGCTAGCTGTAGCCATGATGAAACCATTCGCCTCTGGGATACCGATTTTTGGATCTGTATTAAGGTGCTGCGTCCCCAACGCATTTATGAGGGGATGAATATTACCAAGGTGACGGGTGTTACTGCGTCACAAGTCGATGCTTTAAAAAGCTTGGGTGCGCTTGCTGAATGACACGCTTGCAAGCTATAAACTAACGCGCGTAAAAGATTGAGAATTAGTGTTATGAAAATTAGTCGCAAAAGAATTCAGAGCAGTAGTTTCACCAATAGTGGCTTGGCGCGCGCTAGCCACAGACAAGCCAGTTAGCCCCAGCAGCAAAACAATCGTCAATAGCGCAGCCGCCAAAAACCGTTTTAAGATCAGACTCAAGCGCTGTTCATTGAGTAAATTGGTGTTATGGCTTTCTAATGCCTGACTGGCATTCAAAAACCGATAATCATCGTTACTCAGCTTTTTGTCACTAGCCCAAGCAAGAGCGGTCTGCAATGACTTGCCTCTGAGTAACCGCGATCCATCTACCCCATCAGCAGCTAACCAGACATTAATGCACTCGGCATAGGGACGCTGTTTGGCGAGTTCTTTTTCTAACCAGGCTTTACTAAAAATAGTTTGATAGATCCGGTTATATACTTGCAAAACCGGGGTACTTGTCGCCGATTGTCGCTTTACAACTAGACCAGAGAGTAACAGCTCCATTTGTTCTGGATCATCACCAAAATTAATTTCGCTATTTTCACTAATTTGTCCATATAAGCCCAACAGTCGACCAGACTTTTGTTTGTCTCGCAACAGTCGATCCCGAATAGTTTTTAGATGCTCTGGCTCATCTTGACTTGCCCAGTTACTAATTACCCGTCGTTGGATCACCTCTGCCACCCAGTCTGCCAAAGAAACCGATAAGTCATCTTGATAACGCCGTAAATTAGCGCTAGGACTAGCCACTTCTTCTAATAAAATCTGACAAATCCGTTGGGTCAAAAAAGGTTGGCCACCCGTCCAGTCGAGCACTGCTGCCAAGATGGCCTGGGGCCGATCGAATTTTCCCTGCAAGCCCTGCATTAATGGCTCTGTTTCATGCAGCTCAAAACCATTTAAGTAAATCGCTTTACCAATATTAAAGGGAGTACGACTTTTATCGGTCATTAAATCTGCTGGAGTTGCCACCCCTAACAACACAAAGGTAATTCTTTGATAAGCAGGCTGGTCAGTGCGTTTGTTGTAGCACGATCGAATCCAAGCAAAAAAGTCATCTACCGAAAAAGGCAGCCCCAAAATGCTGTCAATTTCGTCAATAAAAATCACCATATTTTGGCTGCTTTCTACCAGCAAAACATCTTCTACAAATTTGCTCAGCCGTTTGATAGGCGACAAATACAAGCTGTTTCGCCACCAATCACGCAGATTAATATTTAACCGAAAAGCACTGACCAAACTGCTCAAAATACTGGCATACCACTGTTCGGCGGTGATTTCTTGAGAACCGATCGCCGTAATATCAATTACCCCACAAGCAATGCCATCTTGATGCAGCCGGTGCATAGCCTGTACTCGCAGACTAGATTTGCCCATCTGCCGTGAATTTAGCACATAGCAAAACATCCCCGCCTTCAGCCCCTCATATAACTCTAGATCAGCCCGCCGCTCTACATAGCAGGGCGATTTAATGGCAAGGCTGCCGCCAAGTTGATAACTAAAGGTAGGATAGATGCCGGACATAGTTTTAGTGAGTTAATCGATCGGTAATCTTGGTCTATAGTACAAATATTTAGTTGCAGATGGCAAGCAAAGTTAACTTATTTGGAAGAGTTAAAAAAATCGGTCACACCCGATCGCGAAAATACTGGATACACAACTGACAAGAAGGGATACCCAGGCCATCTTGGAAATGAATCAATCCCAAACTCTTCAACAAAAAGCCTGGGAGAGAATCTATCGGGACTGGTTTGGCAGCTTTAATCACTTGGCTAAAAGCGCTCAGTAAAGTAGGCTGCTGCTGCAAATAACCCCACAGGCGGCCCAGGCAATCGCCATAAATATGGCTAGCAAAGCTAGAGGTGCCCACTAAGTCTGTTAACGAAATTTCGTTGCGGGCAATAGAGTACAGAGCTTGACGGATCAAGGAGGGGTGCCCCCCTACATAATTCATCAGATAATCTACCATAGAATTATCCCAATTTAATTGATGCCGCCGAGCTAAGTCTAAAACTTGACTTTGGGTGAATTCAGGCAAATCTACTGACAAACCCACATTAAATGGTGATTGATTGCTGTTGAGTGCAATATAAACTTCGGTAGAGT
>JAYUSV010000310.1:0-5290 GCA_043755495.1 Synechococcales cyanobacterium | reverse complement strand
GTTCTTATTTTGAATTTTTCTACGCCCTTTTTCTCATAATTTCGCCTAAAATAAAATAGTTTTTATATGCTAGTCAGGCGTGATGCAAGATGTGAGATTGCTTCATCGAGGAGCCTAGCAAGTTGTCGCACACGCTGCACACGTTTTTGCTGAGCGGGTTTAAGGGCGATGATCTCAGGCATAATCAAGCAGAACAGAATATCGAAATTCTACCATGCCAATCACGTCAGACAAGTCATAGCTCAGATTAATTTGACCACTCGATCTGGCTACAAGAGACAGCGGAATCGAGTAGGATGTTCTGACTACCCTTGAAATTCAGCGTTCTATACCAGTGCAGATTCCAAACTTTGCCGAAGCCCACCATGAATCTATCTTAGCTCTGGGTCAATATACCGATGCTGAACTGATCCAAAACCATATTCAAGAACCAGAAAAAGCCCAGTATTTCATTGCTTTTTTCTGTCGATATAGCTCGATCGTCTACAGCATTATTCAGCATGTAGCAGGCGACCAAATTCAGATCGACTATGTATTTGCCCTAGCCTGGCAAAGAGTGTTCGATCGACTGCAAACACTAGATGATCAGCAAATTCTAAAAATAGTCTGGCAGCAGTGGGTAGTAAATGTAGCCGGAGAACTAGTTGGCCCCCAAAAACTACCCGACCCTAACGAAATCACTTACCGACTCAGCGCAGTTTCCCCGCCCCTGCGCTGCTACACCAACCGTTCCTTAGAACTCATTCAGCCTCTATTGCGCTTGGTTTTTATCATGGGCAATCAGCAGTGGTCGGCCAAGCAGATTTCGGCAGCACTAAAGGCCGAGGGCGAAGACTTGGCCGAAATGGATGTGCCGCTATATTTAGCCGAAGCCCAAAAGTCTTTTGAGAAAACTCTGCCTTTAGATTTATTAGAAATTTATGGAATGGTTAATGGCTGTCAATAGCCACCAACCGGATCAAAAAATACGGTTTTGCCACTTATCCATCATTAACATGGCGGCAATACCGGGTTATCATGGTGCTGGTCTTCCTTTTTAATGATGCCCACTATGGGAACTGCCACAAGAAAGCGCAAGAAAAATACTTTCCTCCCGCGCCTGCTGGGGCTTAGTCTGTTCGGCATTACAGCCTTTGCATCTATTTCTTACTTCAAAAATCTGTGGAGCGATGGTGCTGGTATTGTAGAGACGCTAGATTCTCCCGTGCTCAAATTGGCCTCGTTACAGCCCTTAGAACGCGCCAATACTCTCACCGACATTGTGGTACAAGGTGGTGACAAGGCCAATGTTAGTAGAGCCAAATATGTTTTGGCCACGGACTTAATCCAGCAAGACCAAGGTAGTAAAGCTTTACGCTACTTAGATAAACTAGAAAAAGACTACTCTTTGCTGGCACCTTATATTTTGTGGAAACGCGCTCTAGCCTTTGAGTTGATTGGCGATCGACCAGCAGTTGAGCGGAACTTAACCGAACTAGTTGCCAAACACCCCGACTCACCAGTTTCGGTAGAAGCCCTAGAACGGCTGGGCAAAAAAGACCCCAGCATGTGGGACAAAGCCCTACAAAAATTCCCCCGCCATCCTCGCACCCTGGCTGTGCTGCAAAACATGATGGAGCGCAGCCCTCGCAATACTGACTTGATGTTTACCTATTTGCGCAGTGGTGGTACTCGCTTTAATAAAGGCGTAGAGCTGGCCGACAAGCTTAGTACTGAATACATTCCAGTTTTAAAGCCCGAAGATTGGCGCTTGATTGCCGAAGCCTATCTGCAAAATAATCTGCTCGATCGAGCTACTCTGCCTCTGAGCCGATCGCCCATCACCCCCGAAAACCTGTTAGTGATTGGTCAAAATGCTCGTGCTAATCGCAATGTGCCTCTAGCCAAAACCACCTATCAGCAGCTAATTAGCAAATTTAAAGATGCTCCAGAAGTCGATCGAGCACTAATTGAACTAGCTGAGATGTCTCTGAATGATGGCGAAGCTATTAATTATTTAGATAAATTGGGCAAAAAAGATCATCCAGAGCTTTCGCCAACAGCACTATTTCGTAAATCTAAGCTACTGGAAAAAGGTGCTGGCAAAGCCAAAGCTCAAGAAATTGCTGCCGAAATCATTCAACGTTTTCCCAAATCAGAAGCGGCAGCCGGAATTCGCTGGGAGCAAGCCCGCAGCGCCGCTGCTCAGCAAGACTTTACCAAAGCTTGGTCTTTGGCCAAATCGATCGTGGTAGATAGCCCCGATAATCGCTACAGCGCCAGAGCCGCTTTTTGGATTGGCAAATGGGCACAGCAGATGGGGCGCGAAGAAGAAGCTAAACAGGCTTTTACTTATACCGTTGTAAAATACACCCAGTCCTACTATGCCTGGAGGGCTGCGGGCAGCTTGGGCTGGGATGTAGGTGACTTTAAAAGTTTGCGCACCAGTGAAGTTAAGTTAGAAAAGCCCACAGCTAATTTGCCCTTGCCAGTAGGTTCTAATACTCTCAAAGAGCTATATCAAATTGGTGCCTACCGGGAAGCATGGACTTTGTGGCAAAGTGAGTTTCCTGATAAAGACAAATATTCGGTTCCTGAACAGTTTGCTGAGGGCTTACTGTTGCGGGGTCTAGGTCGCTATCAACTAGCCCTAGCTCGAGTATCGCAGCTAGAAAAGCGCGATGGCCCCGAAGAAAAAGAACAGCACCAAAAAGTTCGGAAATCAGCCAACTATTGGCACGCTCTATACCCCTTAGCCTACAATGAAGCGATTGTTACAGCAGCTCAAAAGCTCAAAATTTCGCCGTTATTATTAGTTAGCATTGTGCGCCAAGAGTCGAAATTTGACCCCGAAACCCGATCGCCGGTAGGTGCTTTGGGTTTAATGCAGGTAATGCCCGCCACTGCCGCCTTTATTACGCCTAAAATGGAAATGCCCAGCTACAATCTGATATCACCTCCAGACAATATCAAAATTGGCAGTTGGTATTTGGCGCACATGCATGATGAATTGAAAAATGATTCTTTGCTGGCGGTAGCCTCTTATAACGCTGGCCCAGGTAATGTCAGTAAATGGGTAAAAAAAATCGGTTTCAACAATCCAGATGAGTTTGTCGAAGATATTCCTTTTGACGAAACTCAAGGATATGTGCGCAATGTATTGGGTAATTACTGGAATTACCTGCGCATTTACAATCCAGGGATTTCAGAGAAAGTCAAGAATTTGTTAAATGAAACTAAAGCGTGATCTCCATAGTCACTAAATTATGCAACCAATTGCTATTCGGATTTTTCATTGGTTAAATCTCATTGTTCTATGGGGTTTAATCGGTAGCGGCCTACAAATTTATAATGCCAATCCGGTATTTGGTGGCCGTCAGGGCTGGCATATTCCTAGCATATTTTTACTGGGTGGATGGCTAGGTGGTGCGCGCAATTGGCACTTTACCCTGATGTGGTTTTTTGGGCTAAATCTGTTGGCCTATGGACTGTATATTTTGTTTAGTCGTCGCTGGCAACATCGCTTTGTCCAGCAAAAAGACCTCAAGGCACTTGCTCAGAGCCAAAACCCTCAACGTCGGCAGTTTGCCTGGCATCGCATTGTCTATACGATTGCTATTCCTCTGCTGCTCTTATCACTCGTTAGTGGTATTTCGATGTACCAGCCTTCCCAATTTCATTGGCTCGCCCGCCGCTTTGGCAGTTGGCAAAACCTCCGCACCATCCATTTTTTGGCCGTGCCCGTCCTAATTACATTAGCGGTCGTCCATGGCACAATTGCTAGTAACATCGGTAACGGTGCATTGCTGCGATCGATATTTGCACTTAAATCTACCTCCAATTCATGAGCACAGAAGATAAAAGATTCACCCGTCGCCAAATCTTACGCTGGGTCGGAGGTGGGCTACTGTTTAATGCGGCTGGCACCGTTCTCTATGACCCAATCGGCAGACTCATCCAACCAGTTAACGATCAGCTCGGCTCAGCGCTGTTATCCCAGCGGCTGATTCCCGCAATAGATCTGGGCGACCATGTAGACTTGGGCAAGCTGATCGTGAACAGCTTTAAGGGCACTCCCAAAATCGACATGGCTAATTTTCGCTTACAGGTTAATGGCCAAGTGCAGCGACCTCTAAATCTTTCGATGGAAGATGTTCGTCGTTTGCCTTATGAGTCGCAAATTACCCAGCATGTATGTGTGGAAGGGTGGGCAGCCATCGTGCAGTGGGGTGGCGTAAAACTAGCCGATGTGTTGCAACTAGCCGGAGTCAAGCCCACTGCTCGCTACGTATACTTTTATTCGGCAGATGGCTACTACGAAAGCTGGGATTTGGCCTCGGCACAGCATCCCCAAACACTCTTGGCTTACCAAAAAAATGATGCGCCTCTCCCCCCAGAAAACGGTGCGCCGCTGAGGTTAGCAACACCTATTAAGCTGGGCTATAAACTCAGCAAGTGGGTGACGGCGATTACCGTCACCGACAGATTAATGGCCAAGCGTGGCTACTGGGAAGATCAGGGCTACGACTGGTTTGCCAGCATCTAGGCTGCTAGCAACACATCTAGTTTACCGCTGGCATTTAGGGCATGGATATCGTCGCAGCCCCCAATATGCGAGTCATTGATGAAGATTTGGGGCACAGAGCGACGACCATCTCCCCGATCGGCCATTTTGATCCGGGCGGCTTCGTCGCCATCGATCGCGTATTCGGTATACTCTACGCCCTTTTCATCGAGCAGTCCTTTAGCCCGAATGCAAAAGGGACAAGTTCTCCAAGTATAAATTTCAACATTGGCCATGGCTGAGACTCCAAAAGGTGTGCAATTCAGACTCAATTCTACGATTGTTTCTAAATGCTAAGCAATATTTGCCGGAAGTTGGGCAAACTAAATGTATCATTCCGTAGCATCGCTGCTGGGATGTGACCATGATGGGTGTGTTTACCATAGACGATCACATTTTTCCCATAGAAAAACTGCTAGACTTGCTCTAGTCATAGTTTTCTGAACTGTTAAAGCTCTCCGACTATCACTCTTTTTTCATGTATAGTGCGATCAACCAGTTTCAAGTGCAATTTTGGGGCGTGCGTGGCAGTATTGCTTGTCCCGGCAAAGACACCATTCGCTATGGGGGCAACACTCCCTGTGTGGAAATGCGGGTGGGTAAAGAGAGGCTAATTTTTGATGCAGGTACTGGTATTAGGCTGCTGGGTGAGCAGATAATATCTGAAAGTTTGGATAGTATTAACACCGGTACAACCGGTCATATTTTTTTCAGTCATTCCCATTGGGATCACATTCAGGGCTTTCC
>JAYUSV010000309.1:0-5294 GCA_043755495.1 Synechococcales cyanobacterium | reverse complement strand
GTTTTGCCTGAACTCGTTCAGGCACGACCTGCGTACACGTTTGGGGCGAGGCGACCTCGCCCCCGTGCGTGGCAGGTTGTCTGGCAGGTCGCCACTGAGTTTCCCACATCCCGCATTCTTACTATGATGGGATTTCTAGGTCTCTGGGGATTCTAAGATCACAGTGGTTTCTTTATTGGCAACCTCTGCGGTTGAGCCTGGAGCTAGTACCGTAAGAGGTAACTCTCTACCACCAGAATTAGTAAAAAATCGATTGATTGATTCCCGCTGATTAATTGCCAAAATGCTGACGAGCGTGATTGCCACCCCACCAAATTGCAATAGAGTCAAAGTTTCATTTAAAAACAAACCACCAAAAATTAAGGCAAAAATTGGGGTCAAAAAAGTCAGCGCACTTAAGCTAGTCAGATTCCCTTTGGAAGCAAAATAGAAAAATAGTCCATAGGCCAAAGCGCTACCAAACACCGTGGCATAGGCCAAAGCCGACCAATCGAACAAAGTAAGCTGTTGCCAAGGATTACTCTCAGTCAAGGCCGAAACCACAAATAGTGGCAGCGAACCAATGATCATATGCCAGCCCGTGGCCACTACCGGATCGGCTTCGGCAGTCACATAGCGAATCATAATAGTGCCTACCGCCATCGAAAGCGCTGCCAACAGCATCAGCCATTCGCCATGGACAAACAGCTTCGACCATTCCCAAGATTGATCGGGGTCAAACAGCGTCAGCCATAGTTCTTCGGGGATACCAATGCAGCTAATGCCCAAAATGCCTAAAAACAGCCCAATACCACCCCAAAGGCCGATCGATTCTTTAAACAACCAAGCCGACAGCAAAGCTACGGCCAAAGGCTGAGAATCGATCATCACCGAACCCAAACCGGCCTTAGTCCGCATCAAACCATTGGTCAAAAAACCTTGAAACAAAGTGCCATCTACCAAACCAAAGATCGTAATCCAGCCCCAGGCTTGCCAAGTACTCGGCTGAGGAAGCTTCCAATAAAAAGTAGCCAGCAAAATCAGCATTCCTGCTGGCAACAACCGAAAACCTGCCAAAAAATAGGGAGTAGTGTGAGGAATTGCACCCTTCATGGCTACCATCGCCGTCCCCCACAGGAAAAATGGACAGATTGTGAGCAGGATGGTCGTGAGAGATGAAGACTTGGAACTCTGCATGTATCTTGGAAATAAGCGCTATTCACCCGATTGTATATATTTTTTCACTTTAATGAGAGCTGTTCCATGACCATTTGGCCGTTTAAACCCAATACCAGTAAGCAAATTGCCCGGATCGAAATCTCTGGAGCGATTCCACAAAGTGGACGCTGCGCGAACGGGAGTGGCACCCGTGAAGCCGTACTGACGCTGTATTGAGTTACTCTACTAAATTAGTCTAGTTTGCGAGCATGAATAAATCCTTGCTCTTCTGCTTTTTTATACCAAAACATAGCTTTCTCTCTGTCAGGAGAAATACTATCTTCACCAGCGAAAAATATTTCTCCCAAATTATTGGAAGCAATACCGTACCCCTGACTAGCGGATTTTTCATACCACTGAATAGATGTTAGTATGTTTTTTTCCACACCATAGCCACCTTGATACATATTAGCAATTAAGCATTGTGCTTCAGCCTCTCCTGATTCTGCTATTGGCATTAGTGTAGCGAATGCACTAATATAATTGCCATTATCAAACTCTTTTAAGCCATCAATTAGATTTGAAGTCATATATGCTCCATCAAAAAGAATTAAAGTACGTTATTAAAATGTGAAAAATTACGGTCCGGGAAAGTTAGTTTCAAAGGAAGGAGGACAGGGTTTATCTATAGCCCAGCTAAAATTAGCCAGAGCGCCATATCCTTTGCATTTATAGGAACAAGTTTTTACGGCTTTATTGGCTGGGTTTTTAGTCTCCATAACAAACTCACATCTTTTTGTGCTCGATTGTGCGATGCGATAGTCACCAGTAGACTTACTCAAACACGTAGTAGATGCAGTTTAGCTTGATGGATTTGAATTTGCACCATGAGTATCGAATCCAACAGAAATCGCTAAAAACATTGGTGCAGTGAAAATCAATATTCTGTTTTTCAACGTCATCTCTATATACCTAGACTATTTACACGACACCTTAATTGATATTGCTTCTAAATGTCAAGCTTGTGGAGTAATATTGAGGAATGCAAACCGCTCGTGACTCGCTTGCTGCAAAGACAAATGCAGTCGCTAGAAGTCAGTACAGCAGTGGATTGGATGCAGTTTGAGGTGGCCAGTAGCGGCCTACCCTTGTGGCTGTATCGGCCATAAATCTAGAAAACATAGTTAAAACTTTATCGGAGGAAACATGGGTGCAGAGTGGCGAGTGCGGGCAATTCGAGGAGCGACCACTGCTCAGGAAAATTCAGTAGCAGCGATTACCGAAGCTGTGTTAGAACTCCTCATCGAGTTAGAAACCCGCAATCGGCTTGACCCCCAAAACATGATCAGCGTGGTCTTTACCGCCACTCGTGACCTAGATGCCATTTTTCCGGCTCAGGTTGCCCGCCAGCGCCCTCATTGGGATAGCGTGGCTTTGATGGACGTGCAGCAAATGTATGTTAAAGATAGTCTGCCCATGTGCATTCGCTTTTTAATTCACGTTAATTTGCCAGTACAGCAGCCGATCGAGCATCCTTATTTGCGGGGAGCCAGCAACTTGCGACCAGATTGGTCAATGGAAGCACTCAATAGCCAGGGATAAAATATTGCAGCGCATTATGATCGATCCACAGCAGCTCCAAGCCAACCAGATTGCCCTAACTGCGCCGCAACTGCACTATTTGCAACGGGTGATGCGCTTGCAAAATGGGGCAAAGTTTCAGGCAATCGATGGAGCTGGCAGCCTATACTTGGTAGAACTCAGCGTCGACTATGGCCGAGTCTTAGAGCAATTTGTGCCTGCCGGTATCGAGCTGCCGGTTAAAGTTGGTTTAATTGTGGCAGTGCCCAAAATTGGCCTAGATGAAGTGGTGCGGGCTTGCACCGAGCTAGGAGTGAGTGAAATTTATCCAGTGACCACCGACCGAACTATCGTGCAGCCCAGTGAGCAGAAGCGAAGGCGCTGGATCGAAATTGCCAAAGAGGCCACTGAGCAATCGGAAAGATTAATTGTGCCCACAATTAATCCAGTCCAGCCTTGGAAAACAGTGATGATGCAGGTTACTGGACAGCGCAAGATCTGTGCAGCGCGGAGAGATTCACAACACTTAATGAGCTGTTTAGATCTAAAAGAATCAGTCTTGATCGCCATTGGCCCCGAAGGTGGCTGGACAGATCGGGAGTTACAGCAGTCGATCGAGCTGGGTTGGCAGCCAGTGTCTTTGGGGCAGCGAGTCCTGCGCACAATTACTGCCCCCTTGGCTGTGATGTCAATGATTAGTGGGCTGACAGAGTCTGCCGAAGTCCATCTGTAATTACCGCAGCGGAACAGATTACCAAAGAACCATGTCAGTAACTTCGTAGCTACCGCAAGGATCTCAGGCAATTCTTATGTTTCAAATAGTTTCATTAGCCTACATATTATCAGTATATTCAACAGTGTAACAACTGACCCCAAAAACTATATCAGTAGAACTTCGGTATTGATCTGTAATGTTGCATGTTAGTTTTGTAGATGAACTGTGGACTGAAAAGTTGACAAAGGGCACCTTTACCCTTGCGCTTTCGATACAAATAGGTTAAGCTTGAATTAAATAAAGGTTAAGACAATCATAAATGTCTTATTCGAGTAACTGAGAAAAGGGAGTTTTTCCCCGCCACAGAACTTAACCAAAATTTTCCATCTATCTGACAAAGAGAGTCACACAGGGGGGTGAATTATGATTAATCGTTCCGATTTTATCCATCATCGTAGTCGTTACTTCGGTAAAATCCAGCCGCAAAATTTGGTGTTCAACGCCAATTTGCAAGAGTTCGCTCAGAAAGTCGGCTATATTTCTAGCCTAGAAACAGCAGGCAAGCTCACGCCAGAGGATTCTTATCACAGAATTGAATCCCTATGGCAAGATCTAAAAAGTAGTAAAAAGAGCTTACATATTGGGGAAAACCCTTTTAGTACTGCTGAATAAATTTATTTTCAAGTTTTCGTAAAAATTCGTGTGAGGTGAGGGGCTGTCTAAGTAGACAGCCCCTTGCTCTATGCCCCTACGCTGGATCACCCGCATGGTAAGAGCTGCGTACTAATGGAGCCGATCGAACATGACTAAAACCCAGCTCCCGAGCCGCTGTACCCAGTTCTGTAAACTCTTCCGGAGTCCAATATTTCACCACCGGTAAATGTGCCAAAGAAGGCTGCATATATTGACCGAGAGTAACTCGATCGCAGCCCACATTTCGCAACGCTGACAAAGTTGCTAAAATCTCGTCAGCAGTTTCGCCGTGACCCAACATCAAGCCCGACTTAGTAGGAATTTGGGGATTCTTTTCTTTCACGTAACGCAAAACATCAATGGATCGATCGAACTTCGCGCCCCGGCGCACCTTATCTTGTAAACGAGGCACAGTTTCTACATTGTGGTTATAGCAAGCTGGATCTGCGGCAACGATTGTAGCTACGCGCTGCTGCTGTTGAACTATGGCATCTTTACCACTCCAAAAATCTGGAGTTAGTACTTCAATCTGAATCTGAGGATCTACGGCTCTAATGGCCTGCATGGTTGCCACAAACCAGCTTGCGCCACCATCATCTAAGTCATCACGGGCTACTGCTGTTAATACTACGTATCGTAATTCAAGTAAGGCTACAGCCTCTGCCACCTTGGCTGGTTCCTGCGGGTCTAGTTCCATGGGCGCATGACCCTTATCTACCTGACAAAAACCACAGCTTCGGGTACAGGTCGGACCCATCAACAAAAAAGTCGCCGTCTTTTGGCTGTAGCACTCTCCCCGATTGGGACAGCGACCCTCTTCACAAATAGTATGAATCTGGCGCTGCTTAATGATTTGTTGCACTGTCGAAATTTCACTGGCACTGCCGATCGATCCGCGTAGCCAGGGTGGTAGAGAGCGCACCTGAGATTGCCAGGTTAAGATAGGGGCTTGATGATCGGTGGTTTCCATAAAAAGAGCGTGCCAAATTCAGATTAAGATAGTTGATGGATATCACAACACAATATGAAATCTAAATGAAATTGCAGATTTTTTCAAGTTGTGAGTAATTTTCACTGATACTCATCATAGACGTGCGAAGTAAGTACTGACGAGTAGGATTACACCCTTAACTACCACCAAACACTGAAGGAGTAAGTCGTGGCGAAT
>JAYUSV010000308.1:0-17823 GCA_043755495.1 Synechococcales cyanobacterium | reverse complement strand
CAAACAAAATACCAGCTATTCTAAAAGTTTAGTTGGCTGACCTGCGACAGTTTTGCCTGAACTCGTTCAGGCACTTGTCTGGCAGGTCGCGGAGTCGTTCGCGTAGCGTCTGCCTTCGCAGAAGCCAACGACAGCGGTGTACTTATTCATGGAAATCACCTAACCCTGTTATTCAAGGACTAATTAGCTTTTTACAAACAATTCGTAAACCAGCTACAGTTTAATCGAAACTTAATATGGAATCACCATGAATCAAGAACAAGCTACCGCACAGGCCGAAAAAATATTTAATTCTGCTGCTGACTATTTTGATGATCCAGTCATGTCTTTTTGGAATCGGTTTGGTCAAAGGACGATCGAACACCTGCAACTCGAACCTGGGAACAAAGTTTTGGATGTTTGCTGTGGTACCGGAGCTTCGGCAATTCCGGCGGCAATTCAGGTTGGTGCCACTGGCTCAGTGTTGGGTGCTGATTTGGCAGAATCTTTGTTGGCATTGGCGCGCAATAAATCTCAGGAACAGGGTTTAGCTAATATTGAGTTTCGGGTTGGTAACTTTACCAAGTTAGGTTTACCCAGCGAGAGTTTTGATGTGATCGTCTGTGTATTTGGGATTTTCTTTGTGCCCGATATGGAAGCAGCAGTGGTTGAGTTATTGCGGATGCTGCGCTCTGGTGGCAAATTAGCGATCACCTCTTGGGGTAAACGGGTTTTTGAGCCAGCGAATCAGGCTTTCTGGGATTTGATTAAGGCTGAACGCCCTGATTTGTATAAAGAGTATACGCCCTGGTATCGGATTGGTGAGTCAGAGGCTCTTCGGGCATTACTTGAATCTGCTGGGGCACAGCAAGTGCAAGTATTTGCTGAAACTGATAGTCATGCTTTGTCTATGCCAGCAGATTGGTGGACGATGGTGATGGGTGGTGGGATTCGTGGCACGATCGATCAATTAGACCCAGCTATGAAAGAAAGAGTTCGATCGGCTAATCTAGAATTTTTGCGTGTTCAAAAAATCCAAGGGCTAGATTCTGATGTTTTGTATGCGATCGGTCAAAAGTAAAATTGTCTAAACAAACTTGAGACTCCGCATTAGAAGTGCGACTTCTTGGTCAACAATGCTGGAGCTAGTTAATCGCTTGTGCTTCTTGAGGCGAAACTTCCTTGAAGTGAATGACGTCTTTGCGTGGATCGACAAAGCTGACTTGGACTTGAATTCGATCGCCTGGGCTAATCCATCGATCGAACCGCATGGCAAATTCCAGCCCTAATTCTTCTAACAAAATTAACGCCAGCTCATCATCTTCGCGCAGCCAGCGCAACATAATGGCATCCCAAGATTGGTGATGAGCGCGTCCCAAATATTCCAGCGACCAATAGCGATTGGTCTGGCGCTCCATCAGAGTACCTTCGTAGCTAGTGCTGACGATCGACTGCATGATTTCTTGCAGTTTATCGTAGTCAAAGGGCAATGGATCGCCGCGCAGATGTGCCTTGATTTGGAAATGAACGATCGTATCAGTATAGCGGCGAATTGGTGAAGTGGCCTGACAGTAAGTATTCAATCCCAAGCTAGCATGGCGTAAAGGCGATAGCCCCATTTCACTGCGGGGCATACAGCGACGGATTGCACAGAACCTGACTGGCCCAGGTGGTAGCAAATTTAGCTCTTCATCGGTTGGTAATTCCGGTTGAGGTTGACCGCGATAAGGCAAAGGCAACTCATTATCTTGACCATAGCGGGCGGCGACTTCACCAGTCATAATCATCATTTCGGCGACTAGCTGGCGAGCAGGAGAATCTTCGATGATCGAAATATCAATTTCGTCATCATGCACCTTGATCGAAGCCTCTGGCATACTGATATTCACTGAACCCTGGGCTTGTCGCCATTGCTGACGGAGCTTGCCGAGTTTTGAGATAGCGGCGATTTCTGGTTCATTAAGAATGCCTAGTTGCAGCATTTCATCTACATCATCGTAGGTGAGACGATAGGTGGGCTTAATCGAAGAAGCGGTAATTTGATATTCAATTACCGCGCCGGTATCATCCAAAACCATCCCAAAGCTGAGGGCACAACAAACTTGCCCTTGGATCAAACTCATCGGGCCAGTAGCCAGCGCCGTAGGGAACATCGGAATCATGCCGGTGGGCAGATAGATGGTGGTCGATCGCCGACGGGCCTCAGTATCGATCGCATCTCCGGGCGAAATAAAGCGGGTGGGATCGGCGATATGTACCCACACTTGCTGTCTTCCATCGGGCAGAGTTTCTAGACTCACGCCATCGTCAATTTCGGTGGTGCTTTCGTCGTCGATCGTGTAGACCTTGATGTGAGTGAGGTCACGGCGATCGGGATCCAAATCTGCCGGGAAATTCGCCAGCATGTCTTGGACTGCTACGGTAATCGGATCAGCAAAGTCTACCGGGATCTGGGCACGGCGTAGGGCAATGTTTTCGTGGGGTGACCAGATGCCTAAACCAACCAGTAAGTCAAAAACTTGTTGCTCTGATTGACCTTTGCCAATTGTCACCAATAAATCTGCGGTACCTTTAGGCGGAAAGTCGGGTTGCAAGACAAATTTCTCGAAGCCTTCGATCTTTAGTTGATCGGCTTCTGTCCAGGCTACTTCGGTGCCGCTTAAGCGGGTTTGAATGCGATCAATAAACTCTTGCAGATCTCGTTCTTTTTGCTCTCTAACAGCAATCTGATGCTGCAATTCGAGTACTTGGCTGCGGGGGCGCGGTTCGTAATTTTGGTCTTTTTTGTTTTTGAAATAAACTTTGTCGCCCGAGAGTAGACAATATGCTGCATAGATATGAGCAGGCGAATCAGCAGCATACAACAAATCCGCCAACCCGGCTGGATCGGTGAGTTCATTATCATCTACCAACATTTCCCAGGCAATCGGCAGATTTGCTGGGTCAATATGGGGCTGCACTGAGGCTAAAAATTTGTCGATTTCGGCGGGTTGCTTGAAGTTTACGCCCGCCACAGTATGAGTAATATCTTTGGTGGGATGAAGCTGGTGCGCTTGCTGGCGGGCATCAATTGCCACCCAGAGCTTTTTGCCTTCTGGTCGATCAATAATGCCCAGGCGGCGATCGCCGTTGTGCCAAAATTCTACTAAAGTCCCCTTCTCCACCGGCTTCAATCCTTATATTTATGTACCAAGCATTGGTGCCCATGTCTTGTTTTTGACCATAGGCACTGCTAGCTGGATTTTTCAGCTTTAGCCTTCGGCGTTGATGAAAGGCATCAGGGCGATTTGACGAGAGCGTTTGATGGCTAAAGTCACGTCGCGTTGTTGTTTGGCGGTAAGGCCACTGATGCGCCGAGGCAAGAGCTTGCCGCGCTCGGTGACAAACTTGCGCAGCAGTTCTACGTCTTTGTAGTCGATCGGGTCGCCCGGTTTAATTGGGGAGAGGCGCTTGCGAAAATAAGCCATGGTGATTAGATATCTAGATATATGGGATGGATAAAGCAACGACTACTTGATTTCTTTGTGAGCAGTGTGGCTGTTGCAGTGCGGACAGAATTTTTTAATTTCCAATCGCGCTGTGGTGTTCCGACGGTTTTTGCTGGTGGTGTAACGCGATACGCCGGGTGAGCGCTTGTTCAGATTAGTCCGACACTCGGTACATTCGAGGGTGATGGTAATCCGTACTCCCTTTTTAGCTGCCATAAGAAGGTTCCTAAGTCCCGCAAGGGATCAAAAATTAAACACAATTTTTTATTATGCCATGAATCAGTAGAATTGAGCAAGAAGGTCGATTAGGGTTAGAGACAAAGTGTTCTGTCCTGACGCCCAGATTTTACAATCGAGTAACGCTTACAGGATTTTGCAATGTCTAGACAGCCCATCATTCAGCCTGAGCAGTCCTATAGCTTTTCAGACTACTTCAAGCTCAACTTCGCTCCCCAAGATATTTTGGCCTATTTTGGCGTGTCTCTTCAGCGCCGCTCTTTGCAACTGCCGCACTACTTGGGCGAACTCGATCGACTCACCGACCTAAAATCGCGCATTGAAGAAAGCCTGCCCCGCCTCAGCCTTACCAGCGAAATGGCTCGGCGAGAATTTTTGATTGCTCCCGTTTTAACCGACTTACTGCACTACACTCAAGCCACCCTCAACGTCGAATATCCGGTAGCCATAAGTAACCAGCTTAAAGGCTCTCTCGACTATCTGCTGCAAAATCATCAAACTTTTTTGGTTATTGAAGCCAAAAATGAAGATCTAGAGCGTGGCTTTGTACAGCTAGCAATCGAACTAATTGCCCTCGACCAATGGATCGAGTCTGAGCAGCCCATTCTGTATGGGGCAATTTCTACCGGCAATATTTGGCAATTTGGTAGGTTCGATCGGCAATCTCGGGCAGTAACCCAAGACCTTGACCTCTACCGAGTTCCCGCTGATTTAGATGATCTGCTGCGGATTTTAATTAGCATTTTATTGACGAATAATACCTAATCCATTTTTTCATTGACGGGGAATCGATCGATCAACAACACCGCCTGTCTCGCAGTAGTTTTCAAGGCATCCGACACATGAGGTACATGAGGAATTTGCGATAACAAATCCACCGTGCGGCGCAGCATCCGCACCACATCGCCTTCATCCAGACTGCTGCCAGCACAGAGTTCTGGCCAAGTAGTATCTAGTGCCCACTGTTGGACAATGCCCACCATTTCGCACTCCATCCATACCGGTAAAGCCACCTGTTGACGGCGTTGGGCTTGGAAAAGTTGACGACGAGTATTTCGCAACTCGCTCAAGGTGGCCATCATATCTTCTGGGGGGTCATAGTTAGTCCAGCTATCATTGCGGGGCGGCTCCGAAACTAGGGCACAGAGAGTCGCGGCCAAGTCTTGGGGTTCTAGTCCATCTAGATAGCCGGAATTTAGACATAGTGCTAGCCACAGCTCATTATCGCCACGCATAGAAGCGGCGATTTCGCCCAGGTGGGTGGGTTGCACATCATCCAGGCCACCCATTTGCCGCAGGACTTCGATCAGGCCGAGGAATTCTTGCCAGTGATGAGCCAGCATCTGTTGGAGGCGTTCTTGGCGGGCAGTGATTTCTTGTTGGACGATCGAGCGTCTCCGATACTTTTTCAGTAAAGAGCCAGGATTGCCATGCTCCCAGATCGGATGAGTGGAGAGAGTTTTTTTGAGTTTATCAATCTTATCTAGTTGGGTGAATAACTCCGCCGAAATTGGTAAATCCATGTGGGGAATAAGAGCAGCGATCGCCGCTGATTCTTCGTCACCTCGGCGCACTTGACCGGCGCGCAAGGGCATCTCGGGTGGTGATTCTAGGCTTTCTACGTTGGGGAGCTGCTGGCCCGGTAGATATTTTTGCCAGTTTTGATGAATCGCGGCGATGTCTTGGGCATTTACCACATACCAGCGATTATCTTTGCCCAAACAGAGTAATAGGCGGCTGCGATTGACTACGTTGGACTTGGCAATTAGTAAAGCGGTGAGCGGGTTGGCTACCGAGACATGCTTGCCTTTCAGGCTCACTAGCGCGCCCGGTTCTACATCTGGAATCAGGCGGGTGACATGGTTGGCACGCACTTGGTCGAAATAAAGCTGGAGATTTTTGAGTTGGGCTTGTTCTAGTTTGAGTTGGGAGTTGTGGCTTTCGTACTCTTCTAAATCTTCGGGTTTGATTTTGGCGAGTAAGTTATCTAGGATGTTTAATTCTTTGGTGGTTTCTTCGATCGCCAGCAACTGCGGTTGCAAATGAGAAGTGGCGGTAAACTGACCAAAACTGCGTTCTACCAATTCTCTGGCTTCATCCAAAGTGTGAGTTTGCAGCAGGTTCAGCACCATTCCATAGGTCGGAGTAAATTGGCTAATCAGTGGATCAGCTTGGGATGTGGCTAAAAAAGCAGCTTCAGCGGCTCCTTCAAACCGAGATTGCACTGTGATTACATTACCCAATACATCTTTGCCCCGCCGTCCGGCACGTCCAGACATCTGCAAGAATTCTGAGGCTGTTAAGAGGCGATGTCCTCGATCGGTTCTCTTGGACAAACTAGACACCACCGTAGTCCGAGCAGGCATGTTAATCCCGGCGGCCAGAGTCTCGGTAGCAAATACTACCTTGATCAGACCCTCGGTAAATAATTCTTCTACCAACACTTTCCAAGCCGGTAAAATCCCGGCATGGTGCGAAGCAATCCCCCGATACAGTGCGGACAATTGGGCTTGTCTGACAGCCTCGGGATTATCAATTACCCACTGGTCAATTTTGACCTTGAGACGCAATTCTTCTTCTGGCGAAACCAAATTCAAAATATGCATCTCGGCCACAGCTTGGTCACAGCCTTTACGGCTAAAGATAAAGAAAATGGCCGGTAACATCTCCCGTTCGGCCATCTTGCTCACAATGAAAGCATTGCTGGGCACTTCTTCGCGCTTGCGGCTACCCTTGGGCTGGTGAGATTTTAGTTTAGGATTCAGATCCTTAGTGCCATTATTTAGCAGCGGAAACAGTCCTTTAGGGTTGGCGAAGTGAAACTGCAAAGGCACTGGCCGAAAATCAGAGTAAATAAGTTCGGTGGAGCCATGCACATGGCTAATCCATTCGGTAAGCTGCTGGCTGTTGGCCACCGTGGCTGAAAGGGCGACGATCTGCACACCGATCGGACAATAGATAATCGATTCTTCCCAAACCGTGCCCCGCTGCTTATCATTCATGTAATGGCACTCATCTAGAACCACTGCTTCTACGCCTACTAACGATGTGCCTACTTCGCCAATGCGAGTGCCGTAGAGCATGTTGCGAAAAATCTCGGTGGTCATCACCACGATCGGGGCATCGCGGTTAATCGAAACATCCCCAGTCAACAGACCCACTTCATCCCGGCCAAACTCTGCTCGAAAATCCCGAAACTTCTGGTTAGAGAGGGCTTTAAGCGGTGTAGTGTAAAAAACTCTGCCGCTGCCTTTGCGCGATCGATGAATGGCATACTCACCCACTAAGGTCTTGCCCGAGCCAGTAGGAGCACAAACCACCACAGACCGACCTTCATTGAGGGCGGTGATAGCCTGCATCTGAAAGGGGTCTAGTTCAAAGGGAAAAACTTGTTGAAGTTCAGCAGGCGTAAGGACAGATGACATAAAAAGGGAGAGCGATATGCGGGGAGCTTTTGTACCATTGTTGCATTATCGATCGAGTATTGACACGAAATCAACGAATATTTGGCAGGTTTTGCTTAGCCCATAGCGCCGCTTGTGTCCGGTCACGCAAATTCAATTTACTCAATACCTGAGTAATATAGTTTTTGACAGTTCCCTCACTCAAATGTAAACATTTAGCTATTTCCCGATTGCTGAGTCCATTACAAATTGATCGCAATATATCCATTTCCCGTTGACTAATTTGGTCTAAGACTTTCTGGGCAGGACTAATAGACAATAACGGATTAATTTGAGCAAAAACCTTAGGAGCGATACTTGGACCCAGTTGACTATAGCCCTGCTGTAGAGACCGAATAGCCGTAGCTAGTTGACCAGAAGGAGTGCTTTTTAGCAAATAGCCTAAGGCACCAGCTTGAAGCGATCTCCAAACATATTCATCTTCATCAAAAGTGGATAAGACCAAAATTCGCATCCAGGGATAACGCTGATGGATTTGTTGGGTTGCCTCTACTCCATCACAAATAGGCATTCGCATGTCCATCAAAATCACATCGGGCTGCAATTCTTCCGCTAAGGTGATTGCTTCTTGTCCATTACTCGCTTGACCAACTACTTGTAAATCTTCCTCTAGATTTAATAAAGTAGTTAACCCTTGTCGAAAAAGATCTTGATCATCGGCAATTAGTAGGTTTATCATTTTGCGACCAAAGGAATAGAGAGTGAGATTGTGGTACCTTGTTGCGGGATACTTTCGATATGAAGTTGGCCACCTAATAATTGTACTCTTTCAGTCATATTGCGTAGTCCAAAACCCGATTGGACATTCTGTGGCTCAAAGCCGTAGCCATTATCCTGCAATTGCAGCCACAAGTTTTGATCGTCATAGCCCCCACGCAGGTATATCTCAGTAGAAAAAGCATGTTTCTGAATATTGGTGAAACCTTCTTGTAAAATACAGTATATTTGATGGCTGGGTTGGAGTGGTAAAGTTGGTAAGTCTATTTGCACATGAATATTAAAAGCAGGGCGAAATCTATCCACCAAAACTTGTATTGATCGTTTTAAATGAAAAGGTTCATCTCGAATGTTTTGAACAGCTAATCGAACATCTTGCAAACATTGAGTAGTCAAGTTTTTAGCTTGACCAATTGCCTGACTGGTTTGTATGTGATCAAGTCGCTGGAGCTTTTGAGCCAATTCCAATTGAATATCTAAAGCTGTTAAAGTATGGCCTAATGAATCATGGATTTCTCGGGCAATACGTTGGCGTTCTAAATCCGCTGCGAGTTTTTTTACTTCTTCTGTCAAAATAATCGCTTGAGTCCGACTGCGGTGTTCCGCTAACACTAAATTACTGAGGAGAATACACAATATACTAGCCCCGATGTAATAACTGATTTGACCGATGATCAACAGCCGAGGTGAGCTTGGTAAGAAAACGCCACTACGAGCAGAAGCTTCTACCATAGATGTGTAATTTAAAAGAATGCCCATAACATGAGCTATCCCACTCATTAGTACATTCAAAATCACAATCCGGATATCGAGGAAAAAAGAAATTTTAATAATTGTCCAGTATAACAGAAGTTCTGATCCATTGCCAGTAACATTAGCTAATACTATTAAAATCATGTTTGCAAAAGCATAGATTTGTCGGTACCAAATTGGTTCAGACAGAGGTATTTTAATACTAAGTAAAATTACTAGGCCGCAGAAAATAGTAAAATATAAATTATTAGTGTTCGCCCCTATATCATTGTCATTAATGAATCGCAAAATAATAGAAACACCCAATAAAGTTAATTCAATCCGTTGTAAAACATTAACCATTGGATGAATGGTTGGATCGAAAAAGTTCATGAAGATGCCTCCTGCATTAAACAACCGTCTTCCATATGGATAATTCGATCGGCTACGTCTAGGATCCGGTTATCATGAGTAACCATCAAAATTGTACACCCTTGTTCTTTCGCTAGTGCTTGCATTAAATTCACTACTTCTCGGCCAGATTTACTATCTAAGGCCGCAGTAGGTTCATCTGCTAAAATCAGCTTCGGTTTACTAACCAAAGCTCTAGCGATCGCCACCCGCTGTTTTTGACCACCCGAAAGATTTTCTGGATAATAGTCAGTTCGATCGGCTAATCCCACTAAACCTAACATCTCTAAGGCTAACTCTTTGCGATTTTTAATCTGGGGATGTAGCTTCAGAGGCATCATCACATTTTCCCAAGCAGTTAGACTTTTCAGCAAATTGTGAGCTTGAAAGATGAAGCCGATCCGACTGCGCGTTTGCACTAGTTGTTTAGAACTAGCCCCGGATAGTTCTTGGTCAAGAATTTTCAAACTACCTGTTTGCATTGAGCGTAAGGCGCCAATCAAAGTCAACAAGGTGGTTTTGCCACTACCAGAAGGGCCAGTCAGAATAATTATTTCTCCCGAATTGATATTGAGATTAATATCAATTAGCACAGGCTTTTGTAAGTTGCCCTGACCAAAGCTATGGTTAAGATTATTAATTTCAATACTTGGTTGTATCAACATGATTTTTTTAGAACACCTCGGCTGGATCAGCGGAGCGCAACTTATTAGAAGCGATCGCTGCTGACATTAAACACATTATTAAAGTGAGACAAAAAACAGTCAGAGCTAATTGCCACTGCATCACGAGTTCTAATCGAGTTAAAATGGTTAGTAATTGATACATCCCAATTGCAGCACCAAAACCAGGGATATATCCTAAAACTGCCAGTAAAGCTGCTTCTTGAAAAATCACTAACAGTAAAGATCTTCCAGAATAGCCGATCGCTTTTAGTGTGGCATACTCTGCTAAGTGATCGCTGACATCACTGTATAGCACTTGATAGACGATCGCTACTCCTACCACAAAACCCATCACTGCGCCAAAACCAAAAATCACACTGGTTGGGTTCTCATCTTGAAACTTTATTTCTTTTTCTTTTAATTCTTCCTGAGTAAGAACTTGTAGACCTGGAACATACTTTTCAATACCTTTTTTTAAAGCGATTAAGTTGATACCTGGTTTTACATGAATAATCCCCAAAGCCACATTTTCCAAAGCCCCAGTACCAAAAATTTCAGCGTAAGTAGATTCACTAGTTATGACATTTCCTTCTCCTAGAAAGAATGAAGAACCCAGACTGAATAAGCCATTGGCTACTACTTGACGGTTGTTTAGAAAAGCTGTTGCTTTAGATTTTTCTTTTATTATATCAGGAATTGGCCCTAGCTCTGGTCGAGATAATCGATCAAACAAAAATGTAAATGGCTCAGTAAGTTTTGATTGCTGCTGATTTATTTCTGGTAAATCAAAAGCTGCAATAATTGGATTGTAAGCAAAGACCCTAGTGGCGAAGGAGACTTGATCTTTGCTGTAGGCCCAAGTTCCAATATTGACATATAATGGATCTGCTGATAAAACTCCATCAAAGGCGCTAGCCTGATAAAGACGGGTTCGATCGAAGGTACTGGCACTAATGAATTTAGAGTCAGGATTCATCAAGAATAAATCTCCTCGTAAATGTCCCGGCAATAACGTGGCTCCACCAGCAAATAAGTTTAAAAAACCAAGTTGCATAAAAATCAACACATTAGCAAAAGAAATACCACCCATTGCCACAGCCATACGGGTTTTTTGATGAGATAACTGGGCCCAAGCAAGTGGTCGTTCAAATTTTGGTAAAAATTTTTTCATGATTTAACAGGAATACGCACTCGTACCTGAATGTTGGTTAGTTTAGAGACTTTGGCACTATCATTGGGTGCAATACGCACTTTCACCGCAATAATTTTGGCCTCCTTATCTGATGATGGATTGCCACCAGCAATTTCTTGCGATTGTTTTCGGCCAACTTGGAGACCAATATTTTCCACTGTCCCTTGGATTTCACCAGTGAAACTATTGTATTCACTGGTGATAATTGCTGGCTGACCTTCCTTGATTTTGCTGATGTCAATTTCCGGGATCTCTGCTATGGCATACATTTGTTCCGTTTGAGCTAACTCCACAATCCCCAAGTTGGTATTTACTTGCTCCCCAATCCGAGTATTAATTTTCAAGATTTGACCTGCAACAGGTACTCGTACTTCTGAATCTCTAACTGCTGCACGCTTTTGTTCGACTGCGATTTGGGCTTTCTCTAGCTGTGATTGAGCAATACTCACATCGGAAGGACGTACCTCACGTAATTCGATGAGTTTTGCTTGTTCTTGTTGAATTTCAGCAGCTAAAGTTCGCAAAGTCTGCTCTAGCTCGGCTTGTCGCTCGTTGAGAGTTTCTCGGGCGGTAAGCAAATCGGCATTGGTTTTGTCTAATTGAATTTTAGTTTCTATAACTTTTTCTTGGAGAGCAGCTTTGGCTGAAGTTAGATCTTCGGCAGCTTTATCTAACTGAGTTTTGGTATCAATTTGCTTTTCTTGCACAGATGCCTGGGCAGAAACGAGAGACTCAATCGCTTTATCTAGTTGTGATTTACTAATAGCACCAGATTGGTAAAGCTGTTGGTTTCTACGATATTCATCCTGAGCATTAATTAATTTAGCTTTGGTTCCTAGTGCCGATCCGCCAGAGGTATAAAATTTTTGGCGACGTTGATACTCAGATTCAGCATTAGATAACTTTGCCTTAGCGCTAAGTATACCGACACCATTATTAAATAATAGCTGTCGCTGCCGATAATCTGTCTCAGCATTTTTCAACCGAACTTGAGCACTACTAATAGCCGCTTCCCGTTGCTTGCGAGTGGTTGTTAATTGAGCCTGTAGTCTTTTGATAACCGCATTCTGAGCAGTAACTTGCGATTGTTTTACATCTATTCGAGCAACTCGATCCAACTCAACTTGCCGTAATTTAACATCGGTTAAGGCATCGCGTAAATCAGCTTGTTTACGCTCTATGCCCTGTAAGACAGCAATAACTTGATTACTTTGTACCTGCTCACCCTCTTTTACTAAGATCTGATCAACACGACTGTCTTGGGCATTGGCCACTGATAGCTTGATAACCTCTCCGAATGGTTGAATTCGGCCAAGCGCCACGACAGCATTTGGTTTTGCTGACGTGGCTGATGCAACATCATTTGCCGGTGTGGTCTTACAACTGCACAGTACAAAGGCTGTTAAGCAACAAATAACTTTTGCGGAATAAGGTCTCATTGTTTCAGCGTAATTTCAACAATCTCAGCATAACCAATTACTACTCATATCTACTACTTGTTAACGTCATAAACTTTTCATGACCAAGGTCACATCACACAAAACAACACAAAAAAGCTTCAACACACTATTGTATCGAAGCTGTTTTCAGGAAATTAAAGATTAATTCTGGTTGCGCAGCTCAGATGCCACTGCCAAAATTTCTGACCAGCGCATCTCTAGCTTCTTCTCAGTGAGTTTTACAGCCTTCATGATCTCTCGATCGGCTACATTGCCCTGCTTCAGCTCCAAAATAGTCAGTTGACCTGGATTCAGCTTAGAAGTAAAAACTTCCCATTGAACCGCCGTCAGACCTAGCTTTTGATCAATTTCTGCACCCAGCCATTGCAGCACCAGCTCCCAGCTCGATACCCGCGCGAACTTTTCGATGTGGTATTTAAAGCGCTGCTGCAAATAATCCCGCTGCCTGGAGTCAATACCCAAAATCTCTTCGATTTCGGGAGCCGATAGATCTTCTAGCTTCAGCAACAGATAATCCACGCACTGCTCTTGACCTTGACTACGTAGATGCTCAATGAGTTGACCAATTACTCGATCGCGTAAAGCACTTTCGCTCATATCACCGCTATCGGCCACCATCTTCGATCGCAACTGTTGCAGCAAACGACTGTTGCCGCCGCCTTCACCATCGTCTTCTTTAGCAGTATCAAACGCCTGTTCAATATCTACTGTGGCATCAGCGGGCTGACGCTTGCTGAAGGTTTGGGCACGCAGAATAATAAGCTGTTGACTGTTCCCAAAATGTAAATGAATGCGGCGCTTGGCATAGCATTCGGTAAACACCATATATTCAGCTAACTGCAGCAAGCTGCGGGGCTGATAGTCATCAGGCAGTTCGTTTTCTCGACGGAAAGCCTTGATTGACTCTACATAAAAATCTTGGAGAAAATCTTCGATTAACGAATAGCGGCCTTGGAAACTTAGCTGCGCATGAGGTGGACTAATATAGCGATAGACTATTGCACTAAGATGACTATGCAATTCTATTCTGCCCCGCCGTGAACCCAGGTCATAATAGGTTACGCATTTGGTGAGGCGATGCTTGGCCAAGCCCAGTAGCCAAGAATCACTTTCGCCCGAGTTTTGAATTCGATCGCTTTTGCTACAAATTCGTTCTACTTCGTTGGCAATGCGATTTGCAATGACTTCAACATGGGCTGGTTTGCCTTTGGTATTTTCACTTAAAGCTTGGTAGAGAGCAACCCGTAATGGCTCTTTGCTGCTGAGAGCAACATTGTTGAGCTGTTGTTTTTTACTTCTGGTGTTGCTCGAATTTTCGAGCGGTAGGTTTTCCGATGGAGCGATCACCACGTTCATTTTTTTGTATCCCTGATAAATTTTTGCAAGCATAGAATGTACTCACATACCTGAATCTAACTTTGCAATGCCAGATCTCTGGGCGAAATGTGTCACTAAAACAACGTGTCCACCGTCACAGCTAGTCTGTAAATGGTAGAGCAACGGTTTTTGTTCGCTAAAGTTGTTGCTCAATCAGGGTTTGACGAAAATATATGATGCTATGGTATGACCGCTACTTTTAACTGTTGTCCACAGACAGTTCACAGAGTGGCACAATTTACCACCAATTTTTATCAGTATTTTTGACTATCAGTATTTTTGACTACTCAATCCAGCTCGAAATTTCTGCCCACCCCATTCCTTGTCGTAACAATATGGGCGAATGCTCACTTAAATTTAAAACTGTCGAAACACTATTGGTGGCAGCTGAGCCATCATCAATCAAAATATCTACTAGTTTGTCTAGGGAATCAAACAACTTGGCCTTGTCTAGCTCAATGAATAACTCCTCGCCACCGTCTAGATCTTCATTTTCGATATTTAGGTGGGCAGAAGTCGAAATTAGGGGATTTCCTAGTTGAGCCATTAATGCCTGACAGATCGAGTGGTCTGGCACCCTAATTCCCGTGCTTTTGCGCTTAGGGTCTTGAATAATTTTGGGCACTAGCTTGGTGGCGGGTAAGATAAAAGTGTAAGGCCCTGGCACAAAATGCTTCATCAGCCGATAGGCTTCATCCCGGACAATTGCGTAAGTGGCGATATCGGATAGGGAAGAACACAAAAAAGTCAGAGGTTTGTTATTGGCGAACTGCTTGATCTGTTTGACTCGTTCGATCGCGCTTTTTGATTGTAAGTCACAGCCGATCGCGTAAGAGGTGTCAGTCGGATACAAGGCTACTGCTCCACCCCGCAGCTTTTTGACGATTTCTTCAATGCTTCTGGCCTGCGGATTGGTGGGGTGAATTTCGTAAAGCTTAGCCATGACCGACATCCAATAGATATGTAGGTTCATTTTACACTGAGGCACCAGACTGGCCTACTTTAACTGTTATAAGTTAACCTATGGCCTATTGTGGAGAATAACATTGTGCTGCCTTCATCATTTTCGATTACCGATCTGCAAACTTTTTGCCAAGATTTTTGCGCTCGATCACATCCTCAAAAAGTCGTAGTTTTGCGTCAATATGGCTTAGAGCGCTATAGTCAGCTACTGTGCCAGTTGCAGCCTAGTGCTGGAAACCTGCGCTGCTTAGGGAAGTTTTTTACCCAGCCCGATCGAATGAAGTTTCCTCAGCTCCAAGGAACCGATCTAGTCGGGTTAGACTTGAGTAATACCAATATGATTCGCGCCAATTTCACCGAGGCTAATCTGCAAAACTGTAGTTTGCAGGGTGCCGATATTATTTTTGGCAACTTCACCCGCGCCAACCTTACCCAGGCTAACTTGCAAGGCTGTACGCTGAATGAAACCTGCTGGCAAGAGTCGATCGTTTCTGGCTGTCTTTTATCTGGCAGCAAAGGAATACCCCTCTGGCAGCAACAGGTGTTACTAACCAAAGGAGCAATGTTTACAGATTAATTATCGGAGTGACTATTCGCCGTCGGCCAAGGTCTGAACATCACCGGTGGAATTGAGAATCAACCAGACTTTTTGATCTTGTTGACCATTTTTAGAAACAGCCTCACCCGGTTTGAGGAAACTGGTTTTATTGAGGTAAACCCGAGATCTTTCATCGACACCCTCTAGGGAAATGACTTTGCCATTTCTACCAACATTCACTCTGTACTGTAAGCTGCCATCAAAGTTGGGGTCAGCACGCCAACGTCCTTGAAAATGGCCTTGTAAGCCTTTGGCTTGTACCGATTCAGATGGGCTGGCGGGAACTTCGAGACTGTTAGTGCCATCAACTTTGGGGATAGCGAGAGGGGTGTTGAGCTGGCCAGAACTGCCATTACCTAAATCATTACCGGGGAAATCATTAGTTGTTTCCGAGTTGTCTACAAAAGGTCTTTGTTTAGCCTGAGACCGGGGGGCTTTTTTGCTAGGAGCATCATCGGCTAGTGGCTTGAGGCGCGGGTCATAATCATCAGCAATATTGCCGGTTTGAGCTAAGCTCCGTGGGGGTAAGGCCAAACTGGTGCCATCTGATGGACCTTTTTTGGGTTTGTTCGCATTTTCAGCGATTCGAGTTTGCTGGGCTTTGGCTGCTGCTCTTTCTCTATCCGAAGTGGTATTGTTGCTACCAGGTTGATTTGGTAAGCCTGTTTGTTGGTTTATACCACCAGTGTATGGAGAGCGAGTATTGGGGTTGATAATTGGGGTGTTACCCGAACCATTACTACCACTTTGCGGAATATTTGTTTTAGTCCCACCCAAAGTGGGGTTAGGATTTCCCAGTTGAGGATTCAAACCACTAGCACCAATGCCACCTAAAGCCGTGCTAGGAGTTGGTATGCTGGGGGAAGGAGTGCCCACTCCACTGGAGATAGTTGGATCACTTGGTTGATATGGGGTGGGGACATCGGTGGGGGCAACGGCAACTTGGGTGGTAGGAGTGGGTGGTTTTTTGGCGACTGAATTACCACCTTTAAACATAGGCATCCACAAAGAGGAAGAAAGGACTAAGGCTGCCGTACCACCCAGACCTAACCAGAGAGGAATAGAAGTGAGGGGTGAAGTAGAAAAGTCTGGTAATTCGGGTAAATTGAGGCTACCCAGGCTGGGTTTGGGAGTTTTAAAGCGATCTTTACTAGGATTAGAACGCTCTAAGATTGATGATTCTGTTTCCAGTCCGTATAAATCTTCTGATGCTCCCGATTTTGGTGTATTAGCTGAAGGTAAGACCACTCTAGGCTCTTCCACCTCAGATTTTTCCACTTTAGATTTTTCTAGTTCCGATTTTAGGGAGGTGGCAGCGTTGTTATTGTTATTGGTCACGGCTTCTGGGGGTAATACGACTGGTTGAACAAGAGTTTCGGCTGATGACGCTAGGGCTAATGGTTGTTCTGGCTCTGCTACTGGTTCTATTAATGGAGTCATGCCTTCATTTAGAGCACTTGATAAATCAAATAACTGGAGAGTGCTCAAGGACATAGTGGTAGTATTAGCATCAGCACCACTGCCCAGATAAAACAGATGTCGAGATGGTCCGTCGGCTTCGATGCGGGGTTTTTCGTCATTTACCTTCAGTGCATCGATCGGTCTATGTTGTAGGTCGCTGCTGTTGATGGTGTCGTCAAATGAAACAGATTGAGGGAGTTTGCCTATCTCCTCACCGTTTATTTGGGGAAGTGGAGCACGGGATACTAAGTCTTTTACGTAGTCTTCAACGGTGCGATGCAGCGATTCTAGTTTGGTGCGATCGCCTTCTACTCGCATTGGCTCTAACTCGGGTCGGTCGGGATCATTGACGGTCAAAGAAAACCGCAGGGGGTTTGGCTTATTAAATTTCATCCAGGCCGGAAACGGCGACTTTTTATCGTCGATCGACAGTTCGCAGGTATTATGTACAAATTGACGGAGTTGCAGGTTGGGGGAGTTCATAAGCTTAGTGGGAGAGAGAGCGGTGGAGTAGAGACGACCACAAGTATTGATGACCGTTGGGGCCACTGTAGAATAATAAATCGGTCAATAACTTACAGGCAGCTTTGCTGAGCTGCTCCGGAGGAAGAGTCGGCACATCTTCCATGCGGTCTTGATAGAGTTCGACAAACCGATCGGTGTAGTCTGCCAGAACAGGCTCCTGTTGAGGCAGTCGATCGCGCCGCCAGGTGTCTTCCAACACACCAACTGCTTCTCGGATTTTGGCTTGTTCTTGCTTTGCTAAATGGCAGGCAATCAAAACCAGAGCGCGACCTTCTTCAATATCGAGCTTTTTGCGGCCACCGGAGCTTTTACGTTGAGGGTTAGATTGGCGTAAACGCCACAGGCTAACCCGATCGGCAACAACAGCTTCTAGACCTAACTCTTTGGCTGCTTGGAGCATAGACTCTGAACCCAAGCGAGTGATGGCTTCCAATCCGAGGAGCACCAAGTCTAACTGGGTTTTCATGTTGTCTAGCTGCGGGAGTTCAAGAGATTGCTGCAAAGCTAGCTCTTCTAACTTGATATTGGATGCAGGCATCTTGGTGCTGGAATAC